>QMQL01000161.1 GCA_003650505.1 Candidatus Acetothermia bacterium
GCTGCTCGAGGTCTGGAGGGAGCTACGCAAGACGATCCTGCTGGTTACGCACGACGTCGAAGAAGCGGTCGTCCTATCGGATCATATAGTCCTATTGACAGAGAGGCCGGCGCAGGTCGAGTCGGTGGTCGATGTCGGCTTCCCCCGACCGCGCTCTCGTGACGGAGAGAAGACGGTCGGGTTGAGGGGCCGCCTCCTCTCACAGCTTATAGGGAATAGGAGACATGTATAGGAGATATGCAGGTATTATCGGTCCGATCGCCATCCTCATCATTGCCCTTGGCGTTTGGGAGGGAGGAGTACGTCTCTTCGATTTCCCGGCCTACATCCTCCCCCCGCCGAGCCGGATCGCCCTTGCCTTCATCACAAGGTTTCCCCTCCTCGCTTCCCACGCATCGGCGACGATAGTCGAGGTCGTTGTTGGGATGCTCCTCGGGACGGTCGGAGGGGGCGTATTGGGTGTGCTGATCTTCAACTCCCCGGTTGTCGAGAGGGCCGTCTATCCGTTGATCATCGGTTCACAGATGGTCCCGGTCTTCGCCATCGCCCCCCTTCTCGTCGTCTGGCTCGGATACGGGCTCTGGCCGAAGGTCGTCGTGGCGGCATTGATCTCATTCTTCCCGATGACGATCAGCACGCGCGACGGCCTCGGCGCTGCAACCCGCGACCAGATCGACCTCCTCCGCACCCTCGGCGCCTCGGACTGGCAGATCTTCCGGCTCCTCCGCTTGCCGGCGGCCGCGCCCGCCCTGCTGAGCGGGGCGAAGATCGCTGTCACCATGAGCGTCGTCGGTGCGACGATCGGCGAGTGGGTCGGGGCGCGGAGCGGTCTCGGGTATCTGATGCTTCAGTCGAATGCGATGTTGAGGGTGGACGTCGTGTTTGCCGCCATCGTGATGCTTACGCTGATCGGGTTGCTCCTGTTCATGGGCCTTCGGATAATCGAACGCCGGGTTCTTCGATGGCGCTTACCAGATGAACTCTGGAAGGGAGGATCGGATGCGTAGGATAGCGGTGTGCGTGGCCTTGCTGTTTGTCGGTCTGGTCGGGCTTGCGCAGGACCCCCTCACCCTCTGCCTCGACTTCTTCCCGAATCCGAATCACTCCCCGATCTACGTGGCGGCGGAGCGCGGCTGGTTCGAGGAGGAGGGAGTGGACCTCGACATCGTCATCCCGGCCAACGTCAGCGATCCGCTGAAGCTCGTTGCGGCGGGGAGGTTCGACGTCGCGCTGACCCCACAGATCAACTACCTGATCGCTCGTTCGGAAGGCCTCCCGCTCATCGCCATCGGCTCGCTCATCGACCACAACCTCGGCGGTCTCCTCTCCCTCGGTTCCTCGGGGGTACGGGACCTTGGCGACCTTCGCGGGAAGAGGATCGGCTACTCCCTCGCCCCACTTGAACCGGTCCTCTGGGAGACGATGCTCGGCTGTGTCGGCGTGGGGGGCGATGAGATCGAGCTTGTGAACGTGGGGTTCAATACGGTTGCTGCCTTGCTTTCGGGCGGGGTCGATGCTATCGGTGCATTCCGCAACTACGAGCTGATCCACGTCGAGCTCCTCGGCGAGGCGACGGTCTTCTTCCCGCAGGAGGATTACTGTGTCCCTGACACCGAGGACATCATCGTCGTTTGTCGGCCCGAGGACGTGAGGGAACACGCATCATCCCTCCGCGGCCTTCTCGCTGCCCTGTCAAGGGGGGTGAGGGTGGTAAAGGACGATCCCGATGCTGCGCTCGCCGACTTCCTCCACGCCCTCCCCGACCTCGACGATGAACTGAACAGGCTCTCCTTCGGAGCGACCGTCCCTCTTTTCGCTTCCGATCTGGCACTAGGGGATGCTGAGAGTTGGTCGGCGCTCCAGACCTACCTATTTGCCCACGGCCTGGTCGATCAGGTGTTCGATGCGGACGTTTTGTTCACCACCGAACTCCTCCCTCAAAGCGATGGATCGTAGGGGCAAAGAGGGGCGTGGAACTAAAGGAGAAGCCCCATCTTCAGGTATTCGACCCGCCGTTTGAACCCGTAAGATTCGGCCGCTTCGGCGATCGCCGGCATCCAGGCCGGGACGCCGATCTCGACGCGAAGCTTCGGGCTCCTCTCCACGACCTTCTTCAGCATCAGCCCGACGAGATGCTCCGCGAGCTCAGGATGCTTCGGATCGAGCCTGACCGAGATGCTGTTCACCCCTTTTCCCCGCAGGGAGACCTCGTAACCGCAGCGGGCGACGACCTTCCCGTCCTCGGTCCGGCGGACGGCGAACGCCTCCTCCTTCACCCGCTGAACGAGGTTAAGAAGCGGGATGAGGAGCCGGACCATCAGCGGCCGGCGGAAGCGCCCCTTCTCGATCGGCTCGTATAGGCGGACCTCCTCAGGGGTGATCCGCTTCTCGAGCTCAAACCGCGTCCTCCAGTCGGAGCGGGGGAGCAGGGAGATCGCGTATCCATTGGGAAGCTCCGGGACCGACGGCGTCGAAGGATCGGTCAGCGTGTAGTCCATCGTCGCATCATAGACCGCAAAGCCGAGGCTCTCGTAGAGCCGCTGCGCCGGGGTGTTCCCGTTGATCACCCCGAGCCAGGTCTTCTCCGCCCCGCGCTCTTTCATCAGTTCGAGCGCCTTCTCCAGGGTTTTCCGGGCGAGGCCGCGCCGCCGGTATCCGGGGAGGACCCCGACCGTTCCGACGACCCACGTCTTCGTCGTCCCATGGCGCTGGAAGATCGTCACCCCGACTATCTTCCCGTCCTCGACTGCCACATACCCGCGGAACATGTCGCGAAGCGGCGGGGAGAAGACCCCCATCACGAAGATGAGCGGCCAGAGCCGCCGGAAGCTCCCGATCACGTGGGAGATCTGCTCCTTCTCGTCGGTCTGGACGCTCCACTCCGGGTTCTCCGGGTACTGGAACGTATCGCAGATCATCCCTCCCAGGGACGAGAGGTCGTGCGGAAGCCGGATCGGCCTGATCTCCATTCTGAACCTCCTCAGTAGAAACGCCTTTGGAGTATCATCGTAGCCCCGCTGTCGATCAAATGATCGTCCGTTTCGATGGCGCTGCGTCCCTGTTCAGGGGGTTATACCTCGGATTGAAACGGGGAATCTCATCGGGGAGGGACGACGATCCGCCCGTCTTGGAGCCAGATCGTGCGTGATGCGTGCGCGCTCACGCTTGGGTCGTGGGTCACCACGACCAGGGTCATCCCATTTTCGTGCAAGGAGTCGAACAGATCCATGATCC
>QMQL01000162.1 GCA_003650505.1 Candidatus Acetothermia bacterium
CGGCCAGAGGAGGAACTCGACGGCCTCAGCGACGTCGAGGATCTGTTCGTTCACCTCGAGGAGGGAGCAGTCGCACCCGCCGCACGATGCGGCCCAGTAGACCCCGATCTTAAGCTTGTCCATCTACGACCTCCGCCACCGGGCTCGGCCCGAGCCCCTTTATCTCATCGATGAACGACGTCACCGTCCGCTGGAACTTCGCTCCCTCGTTCGCGCTTATCCACTCGAGGTGGACCCGGCGGGGATCGATCCCGATCTCCGAGAGGGCCCGCTTCAGGAGGGTCACCCGCCGGCGCGTCTTGTAGTTCCCGCTGACGTAGTGGCAGTCACCCGGATGGCACCCTCCGATCAACACCCCGTCCGCCCCTTTCTCGAGCGCGGCGAGGACCATCTCCGCGTCGACGCGGCCGGAGCAGTTGACGCGGATCGGGATGACGTTAGGCGGATAGGTCATCCGGCTGACGCCGGCCAGATCCGCGCCGGCGTAGGAACACCAGCGGCAGAGGAACGCCACGATCTTCGGCTCGAAGCCGTCCGTTCGCTCATCCATCGAGGGCCACCTCGATCATCTCCCGGACCTGGGAGTCGGTCATGTTCAGAAGCTGGGCCGCCCCGGTCGGGCAGGCGGAGACGCACGTCCCACACCCCTCGCAGAGGACCTCGTTCACCTCGGCGACCCCGGCCGAGTTCAGCGACAGCGCGCTGTACGGGCACATCGCCACGCAGACCCCGCACCCGCCGCAAACCTCCTCGTCGATCGTCGCCACCTCCGGCGCGTGGGTCAGCTTCTCCTTGGCGAGGAGCGCGATCGCCTTCGCCGCCGCCCCGCTCCCCTGTCCGACCGACTCGGGGATGTCCTTCGGCCCCTGCCCTGCGCCGGCGACGAACACCCCGGCGATCAGGCTCTCCACCGGTCGGAGCTTCGGATGCGCCTCCTTCAGGAACCCCTCGCTCCCGCAGCTTATTTTCAGGATCCGCGAGATCTTCCGCGTGCTCGGATGCGGGTCGATCGATAGGGCGAGGACGACGAGGTCGGCCCTCAGCTCGACCCGTTTGCCGGAGAGGGTGTCGGCGCCCCAGACGACGACCTGATCGCCGTCCCGGTAGATCCGCGCCACCTTCCCCCGGATGTAGACGATCCTCTCCTCCTCGGTCGCCCGCTGGATGAACTCCTCGTAGTCCTTCCCCGCCGCCCGGATATCGATGTAGAAGACGACCGCCTCCCCGTCCGGTACGGCGTGCCGATAGAGGAGGGCGTGCTTCGCCGTGTACATGCAGCAGATCTTCGAACAGTAGGGGTTGTGGTTCTCCGGATCGCGCGACCCGGCGCACTGTACGAAGACGACCCTCTTCGGGACCTTCCCGTCCGACGGCCGCCGGATCTCCCCTTTTGTCGGACCGGAGGCGGAGAGGAGCCGCTCGAACTGGAGGCCGTCGATAACGTCCGGAACCTCCCCCTTCCCGTACTCGGAGAGGTTCCCGATCGGGTAGAGGTCATAACCGGTAGCGACGATGATCGCCCCCACCTCCTCTTCGATGATCACAGGCTGCATGTCGAAGTCGATCGCTCCCGGTTCGCAGACCTTGGCGCATTCGCTGCAGCGGAGCGGCTGGAGGCCGAGGCAGGCCTCCTCGTCGAGGGTGTAGGAGGAGGGGATCGCCTGCTGAAACGGGATGTAGATCGCCTTCCTGCTCGCCAGCCCCCGCTCGAACTCGCTCTCCACCGTCTCCGGGCAGACGTTCGCGCACTCCCCGCACAGGTTGCACTTGTCCGGATCGACGTACGTCGGGTTCTTTCTGATCTTCACCGTGTAGTTCCCGACGTAGCCCGAAACGTCGACGACCTCGCTGTAGGTGAGGAGCCTTATGTTCGGATGGCGGGAGGCCTCGACCATCTTCGGGGTCAGTATGCACTGGGAGCAGTCGAGGGTGGGGAACGTCTCGGAGAGCTGGGCCATATGCCCGCCGATCGTCGGTTCCTTTTCAACGAGGATCACCTCGAACCCGGCCTCGGCGACGTCGAGGGCCGCCTGGATCCCGGCTATCCCACCGCCGATCACGAGGCATTTGTCGACATGGTCGATCTCGATCGGCTCGAGGGGATGATTCCCCTTCACCTTCTCCACGAGGGTCCGGGTGATCCTGATCGCCTTCTCTGTCGCTGCCGCTCGGTCCGTATGGACCCAGCTGCAGTGCTCCCTGATGTTGGCGACCTCGAACAGGTAGGGGTTCAGCCCCGCCTCCTCCGCCGCCCTCCGGAAGGTCGCCTCGTGCATCGCCGGCGAGCAGGCCGCCACCACCCCTCCGGTCAGCCGATGCTCGGCGATCGCCTCCTTGATCAGGTTCTGACCAGGATCGGAGCACATGTAGTCGTAATCGGTCGCGTAGACAACCCCCGGATACTCGCTCAGCGCTCCGGCGACGGCCTTCGTGTCGACCGTCCGCTCGATGTTCAGCCCGCAATGACAGACGAATACACCTATTCTAGGAGTCGGCACCGAGGGCCTCCTTCCCCTTCTCGTAGCCGGTCGTGTACGCCCGCTCGTTCAGCTCCCTCGTCCGTGGGGGGACGGAGCTCAGGATCGCCTCGAGCATCGCCTCGCGAGATACGATACCGGTTATCGCCACGAGGGCGCCGAGCATCACGACGTTGGCGACGATCTTCCGTCCGAGCCCGTCGGCGAGCCGGGTGGCGGGGATGGCGTAGACGCGCTTCACCGGCAGGGGGGACCCATCCATGACAACGAGATCGGCATCGATAAGGAGGGTGCCGGAAGGATTTATGTTATGGCCGTACTTCTCGTAGGCCTCCTGCGACATGACCACGAGGATGTCCGGCCGCTCCAACCGCGGGTATCCGATCACCTCATCGGAGATGACAAGGTCCGCATTGCACGCGCCGCCGCGGGCCTCGGGGCCGTAAGATTGCATCATCACGGCATTCTTCCCGTCGAAGATCGCCGCGGCCTTCCCGGTGATCTTCCCTGCCGAGATGATCCCTTGCCCGCCGAACCCTGCGAACCGCACCTCAGATCTCACAGTATGAGTTTCTCACTATGTGAGAATACCTCCGGCTTATAGAACTCTGGTTCAGCGTATCATAGACTGGGCCAAGGGGCGTGTCTAGATCAGGTGACGATTGTCCGTGCCTTTTGTCTCAAGATGTGAGACGGCCCGCCATCAGCTCGCCGACGTCGGCCGGACTATCGGCGACCGATACGCCCGCTTCCC
>QMQL01000163.1 GCA_003650505.1 Candidatus Acetothermia bacterium
CTCCGTTCCTTGATCGATCGCCACCTCGACCGCTACCTCCTGGCGATCGGCGATCGCCTCCCCGCCTGGGTGCACGAGGGGTTCGACATCCTTCCCAAGCGGGAGGCGATCGAGGGGATCCACCGACCGTCCGATCGGGAGGCGTTCGAGCGCTCCCGTCGGAGCTTGGCGTTCGAAGAGCTCCTCCTCCTGCAGATCGGCCTCCTTCTGACCACGCGGGATGAACCGGGGGAGGCCCATGCGGCCGATGGACCTCTGACCGAGGGGTTCCTCGCCGGCCTCCCCTTCGAGCTGACCGGAGCGCAGGAGAGGGCGATCGCCGAGGTGGAATCGGACCTCCGCCGTCCGATCCGGATGATGCGCCTCCTCCAAGGGGACGTCGGATCGGGGAAGACGATAGTCGCCCTGATCTCCGCCCTCAGGGCGATCGACGCCGACTTTCAGGTGGCGTTCATGGCCCCGACCGAGATCCTCGCCGAACAGCATTTCTTGAACCTGAGCCGGCTCCTCGCGGGCCTCCCCCTCCGGGTTGAGCTCCTCACGGCGAGTACGAAGGGGAAGGAGGAACTGAAACGGGACGTCGAAGGGGGAAGGATCGACCTGTTGATCGGGACCCATTCACTCATTCAGGAGTCGGTGTCGTTCAGTCGCCTCGGGTTCGCCATTGTCGATGAACAGCATCGCTTCGGTGTCGTTCAGCGCTCCCTCCTCGAGGAGAAGGGGGAGAAGGTCGACCTGTTGGTGATGAGCGCAACCCCTATACCGAGGACGATCGCCCTCACCCTCTACGGCGAGTTCGATATCTCGATGCTCGACGAGCTCCCGATGGGGGAGACGAGGATCTCCACCCACTGGGTCGCTTCGTCCCGCCGGGACGAGGTCTATGCGGGGGTCGGTAAGCTCCTCTCCGAGGGGAAGAGAGGATACGTCGTCCTCCCGCTCGTCGAGGAGTCGGAGAAGGTGGAGGCGAGCGCGGCCGTTCAGGTCGCCGCCGAGCTCGAACGGAGGTTCCCCGGCATAAGGGTCGGGCTCCTACACGGCCGCCTCGCTCCGGCGGAGAAGTCGGATGCGATGGACCGGTTCCGCTCAGGCGATATCCGGCTCCTCGTCGCGACGACGGTGATCGAGGTCGGGATCGACGTCTGCGACGCCGACTTCATGGTGATCGAACACGCCGAGCGGTTCGGCCTCTCCCAGCTCCATCAGCTAAGGGGGAGGATCGGCCGCGCCGGCCAGAAGGCGGTCTGCTACGCGATCGCCGACGCGAAGACCGAGGAGGCACGCCGGAGGCTGAGGGCGTTCGTCGAGAACTCCGATGGGTTCGTCATCGCCGAGGAGGACCTGAGGATCCGCGGGCCGGGAGACCTTCTCGGCACGCAACAGCACGGGTTCTTGAGCCGGTTGCGGGCCGTCGACTTGCTCACCGACTTCGAGCTGATCCGAGCGGCGCGCGAGGCGGCGCACCGGATCCATCGGGAAGAGGCCCCGGAGGATCTGAAAGAGGAGGTGAAACGCCGGTTCGGAGAGGAGCTTAAGTGGCTCAGGGTATGATTCAGCCGGCGATCCGCGTCCCCACCCGCTCGCCGGCCGCCAGCCTCGCGAGAGCGCCCGGGACCCGGAAGTCGAACACCTCGATCGGGATCGAGTTCTCGCGGCAGATCTCGACCGCCACCTGGTCCATCGCCAGGTAGCGATGTTCGAGGTAGTCGTCGTAGGTGATCTCGCTCAGAAGCTCCGCTTCCGGATCGAGGTCGGGATCGGCGGTGTAGACGCCGGCGATGTCCGACCCTTTGGCGAGGAGGTCGGCATCTATCGCGGCCGCCCGGAGCGCGGCCGCGGTGTCGGTGGTGACGAACGGGCTCCCCGTACCGCCGGCGAACAGGACGATCGCCCCATCGTGCAGGGCTGAGCGCGCCTCCCGCGGGGAGATCCGGGGGGTGAATTCGGTGTCGATCGCCGATTGGACGATGACCTTCCGTCCTTCCCGCTCGAGATAGGAACGGAGGGCGATGGCATTGATGATGGTGGCGAGCATCCCGAGCGTGTCCGCTTCGACCCGATCGAGCCATCCGCTCTTCCCGCCGCGGATGATGTTCCCTCCCCCGACAACGATCGCGATCTCGGTCTGTGAGAGCCCGCTGATCTCAGAAGCGATCCGGGCCAGCCGCTCTTGGGAGAACCCCCCTCCCGTCTCTCCGAACGCTTCGCCGCTCAACTTCAGTAGGATACGGAAGGGGCCCCCCTTCATCCTCAGCCTTCCCCCACCTCGTAGCGGACGAACCGTTTGATGTAGATGTTCTCGCCGGTCTTCGTCCTAAGATCCGCGAGGAGGTCCTCGATCCTGACTGAAGGATCCTTGACGAACGGTTGCTTTACGAGGCAGGCTTCCTCGTAGAACTTCTTCAGCCGGCCCTCGACAGCCTTCTCGATTATCTCGGGCGGCTTTCCGTCCTTCTCGAGCTGCTTCCGGTAGACCTCCCTCTCTTCCTTGAGGTCGGCCTCGGGGACGTCCTCCGGCGAGATGTAGCGCGGTTGGGCGGCGGCGATGTGCATCGCGAGATCGCGGGTGAATTCGACGAACTCGGCGCTGTTGGCGGCGAAGTCGGTGTTGGCCGCCACCTCGACGAGGACCCCAACCCGGGCGCTGTGGTGGACGTAGGCCTCGATCCGGCCCTCGTTCGCCTCGCGCCCCTTGTGCCCCATCAGCTCGAGTCCCTGCTCGCGGAGGATCTGCTTCGCCCGGGAGAAATCTCCTTCGGCCTCGATCAGCGCCCGCTTGCAGTCCATCATCCCGACCCCGGTCTCATCCCGGAGCTTCTTCACGTCCTCACTTCGTATCGTCATCTTCTTCCTTTGCGATCTCTTCCTCGGGTCCTTCCTCGGCCTCTGCTCCCGCTTCCGCCGTCACTTTTTCATCCTCGACCTCAGCCCCGGCCTCCTCGGCTACGGCTCCTACAACCTCCTCGGCCGGTTCGCCCTCCGGCTCCCCTTCCGCTACGGGAGCGGGAGCAGGGGGCTCATCCTGACGCCCCTCCCTCCCCTCGAGGACGGCGTCGGCGATCCGGGCGGTGATCAGCTTTGTCGCCTTGATCGCGTCGTCGTTCCCCGGAACCGGGGAGTCTATCGGATCCGGATCGCAGTTCGTGTCGACGATGGCTTTGATCGGTATCCCCATGATGTTCGAC
>QMQL01000164.1 GCA_003650505.1 Candidatus Acetothermia bacterium
ATCCTCCCCAAATGGAGGATCGGGATCGACAGCTCCCGCTGGAATCGGAGGACGGAGGTAGCACCGATCCGCTGGAGGAACCCCTGAAATACCGTGCAGCAGCGCATCGTTACGTGCTGTCCGTAGTCGATCTCCTCATCCCGGCGGGGGAGGTAAAATGATCCCGCCCTCCCGCCGAGCCGACCGGCCCGCTCGAGGAGAATCGGGGGATGGCCGTCACCTGCGAGGCGGCAGGCAGCGGCGGCGCCGGCGAACCCCCCTCCGATCACGATGATCACCATTCAAGACCGCCCTAGGTACGATGATACCAATAGGTATACCTTTTCGCCGGACGAAAGCGAATGGCGGATCGAGAAGACATCGTAGCCTGAGGCCTCGATCCGAGCGAGGATCCGCATGTAGACGCGCCCGAGGAAGAGGGGGAGCGGCCGGGCGTGACGGGGGAGGTCCGATACCAAGGTGGTCCCCCGCCCGATCCACTCCCGGGCCCGTTTCGCCTCGAACGCGAGGAGATCCCGCATCCGATCGGATACCTTCCCGGCGAGGACCTCCTCCTCGGTCACCCCGAACCGGGACAGGTCCTCCTGCGGGAGATAGATCCTCCCGCGGCCTCCATCCTCGGCGACGTCGCGGACGATATTTGCGAGCTGAAGCCCGATCCCGAGGTCGATCCCTTTCCTCCGCACTTGCCGGTCGACCGGACCGCCGTTCAGGACAGGGAGGACGGCGAGGCCGACCGCGGAGGCGACCCGGTAGCAGTATTCGGATAGCTCCTCGAACGTGGAATAGCGCGTCTTTTCGAGATCCATCTCCACCCCATCGATCACCGCGGAGAGGTCCGCCGGATTGACGGAGAAGCGAGATATCGTGTCTGCGATGGCAAGTTCCCCGTCCTCCGGGCTTCCGGAAGCGGCTCTCTCCAGCCGGCCCCGCAGCTCGGAGAGGTCCTCCTTCTTCTTGGAAAGCGGTCCGGGGCTGTCGGCGATGTCGTCGGCCTCGCGACAGAAGGCGTAGATCGCGTAGATCGAGCGGCGCTTGCGCACAGGGAGGGTCAAGAAGGCGTAGTAGAAGTTGCTCCCGGCGGCGCGGGTCCGGCGGGCGACCTTCCGGTAGGCTGCAGCTAGCTTCCGATCCATCTCTCGTACCGGAGCGAGGCGAGGGTGGACAGGAACAGGCGCATCTTCTCGGCCCTGCTCAGGGTCGGGCGGAGGGAGAGGGTGTCATATCCCTGAGATGCGATCTTATCGAGGATCGCGAGCCCCCCGCGGGAGAAGAGGGCGATGTCGACCTTTAAGTGTCCGGAGACGCGGTCGAGGAGAGGGAGCCCGTCCCGGAAGTAATCACGCGCCCGCTCGACCTGGAACCGGACGAGAGCCCGCAACTCCTCATTTGCGCTTTCGGCCGCGATGTCAGATTCGCTCACCCCGAACTTCTCCATCTCGTCCTGGGGGAGGTAGATCCTCCCCATCCCGTAGTCGCGCTTGATGTCCTGCCAGAAGTTGGTGAGCTGGAGGGCGGTACAGGTGTTGTCCGAGAGCCGAAAAAGCTCCTCGTCGCGGCGGCCGTAGAGCATAAGGAAGAGCCGCCCGACCGGGTTCGCCGAGCGGTCGCAGTAGTGAAGGAGCTCCCCGAAGTCGGCGTAGCGGCGTTTCCACTGGTCGATCCTGTTCGCCTCGATCAACTTGAGGAACGGCTCAGCAGGAAGGTCGAACCGGTGGATCGTCCCCTGCAGCGCCGAGATCACCGGATGGCGCGGACTCCCGGAATAGGCTGAGCGGAGCTCGTCCTCGAACCTGTCGAGGAGGGCGAGTCGATCCCCCGGGGCCTCGTCCCCGATGTCGTCGACGGTCCGGCAGAATGCGTAAACGGCGGCGATATGTGGGCGCATCCGCCGGGGGACGAGGAGCGAGACCAGGGTGAAGTTCTCGTAATGGCTTTTGGTCAGGCGGAGCGTCATCCTCCGCGCCTCATCGCGGGACGGCGCCCTCTCCGGCGGCTCGACCAAGGCACGGACGTGCTCTTTCACCATCCCTGGACTTGCACCACGACCTCGCGGGGGCGCGGCCGGTCGAGCTCGATCAGGAAGATACTCTGCCATCTGCCGAGGAGCGGCTTCCCCTCGGAGATGGGGATCGTCTCGCTCGCACCGAGGAGGAGGTGCTGGCAATGTGCATGCCCGTTCGGACACTCGTCCTCGGTCATGTTCGCCGTCCGGATGACGAAATCGTTGTGCCGGTAATTCCCATCGCGTGGGGCGGCCTCCTCGAGGAACCGGCCCATGTCGCGAAGGAGGAGTGGCTCGTTTTCGTTGATCTTTATCGCCGCTGTCGTATGGCGGGAGAAGATAAGGACCGTCCCTTCCCTTATCCCGGACTCCTCGACCGCCTTGATCACATCGGCGGTGATGTCGATGAACTCCGGGGCTCCGCTCGCCACGCGTCGGATGAGGGTGCGATGGACCCTCACCGGATCTTCGACCGATGTACGCATGATCGTCTCACCCACGCTTACCCCCTATCCCTTGATCCATCCTTCATATCCCCAAATCGATGAAGCACATCGACGACCGCGGCGATGACGTCGTCCGGGGTCGACGCTCCGGCGGTCACCCCGACGAGATCGACCCCGGCGAGCCATCCCGGCTCGAGCTCACCCGCAGACTCGATGTGATGGGTCGGGACGCCGGTCTCCCTGCAGGTCTCGGCCAGCTTCCGCGTGTTCGCCGAGGTCCGGCTCCCCACGACGACCAAAAGGTCGACCTTCGCCGCCAGCTCACGCGCCGCTTGGTAGCGCCGGCCGGTCTCGGGGCAGGTGGTGTCGACGATCCTGATCTCCCCGAGCTTCCCGGTGTAACGCTCCGCAAGGGCCTGGGCGAACCGGGCGAACAGCTCCGGCTTCTTCGTCGTCTGGGCGATGATCCCCATCTTCCTCGCCTCCTCCGGTAGCTCAACCTCGGGGGTGAGGGTGGCGATCCCCTTCCCGGCCGTCCAGGAGAGGATCCCCTTCACCTCCGGATGATCGGCTTCCCCGTAGACGATGACGAAGTACCCCTCGTCGACCAGCTTGGCCGCCGTCTGCTGCGCCCGGCGGACGATAGTGCAGGTCGTGTCGACGAGCCTGAGACCGCGGCGGCGGATCTCCGAGTAGACCTCCTCCCCCGCTCCGTGGGCGGTGATCGCCAC
>QMQL01000165.1 GCA_003650505.1 Candidatus Acetothermia bacterium
CATGAGTTCACGTGCAATTTCATCCAGGGCCTGAAAGATGGAACGCAACCGCGCGGGATCGTCGGTGTTCTCCGCGCGATGGACGGTAGCAAGGGCATACATCATCGGTTTGTTGGGTTTGCTGGGTTTGTTGGGTTTAAGGGAAAGGCGGGTGAGAACGTCGGAGCGCTCCTCGGCAAGCTTGAGGTTGTACAGCACGGAGTCATACATCACATCGCCGATGTTGAAAACAACTGGTTCACAGTTCTTAGTACGTAGTTCGTGGTTCACAGCAAGGATTGAATCAACCGCTGAGTGAGAGACGAGGTAGCCATTGTTCGCAATGTTGATGAAACCTTCTTTCCGGAGATTCTTTACCGCCGTTTCCGTAGGGCAAAATAAGATCGTGGAGACGTGATCCGTCAACACACGGTTGATCTCCTCCGGCATCGCCCTGTTGAAGCTCCGCAATCCCGCCTCGATGTGCGCCACGGGTATATGCAGCTTCGCAGCGGCGAGAGCCCCCGCGAGCGTAGAGTTGGTATCGCCGTAGACCAAGACAATATCGGGTTTCTCTTTCAGTAGAACCTGCTCTACCCGCTTGAGCATCTCACCCGTCTGTTCCCCATGCAAACCGGAACCGACGCCCAAGTTGTAATCCGGCTTTGGGATCTCAAGCTCGTCGAAGAACACCTTCGACATCTCGTAATCATAATGTTGTCCGGTGTGAACGATCAGCCCTTTGATCCGCTGGTCGGGAGCATGCCCCTGGTTATACTGAGCGATCGCCCGCGAGACGGCGGCCATCTTGATGAACTGAGGCCGGGCTCCGACGATGTGAACTAGCTCCATTACGGAACTACCTCGAAATACCGCTTATTGTCCCTGCCGAAGCGGTAGACGCGGAAATGTGAGTCGAAAGTAAAAACGGTCTTGATCCTTTCACGCTCCATCACAGCGAAACTACAGGCATCAACTAACGAGACCTCCTGGTCGGGAAACCTATCGATGATCCCACGGGCCGCGGTCAGGTCTTCCGCACTGACGTTGATTATGTCCACGATCCCCGAACGCAGCCCATCCCAAAAACTGATCGCTTCCTCCCTTCCAAGATGACCGCTGATAAGGAACCAACACTCGAGCAGCACATAGTCAGTGGTCACTAAACTCAGCTTGAACAGCGACTCATACGTTCTCACCGCCCGGGAATGGTTCCGGTCACTCTCATCAGCCAGAGCATAGAAGGCGGAGGTATCAACGAAGACCTTCGTCACCCGATATCGCCTCTTCTATGTAGCGATCGTGTTCCTCGGAGATAGAGTCCTTCCCGCTCTTGCCCAATGCGACTATGCTCAGAAAATCCCTGCGGTGAGGCTCCGTTCGCAGATGCTCCCAGGCCACTTGCCGGAGGAGCTCGGCCAATGAGATCCCTTTAGCCTCCGCCTCCCGCTTCAGCAGTCGATGTTGTTCCGGGTCCAGGTAGATCTGAGTTCTCGTCAAAGCCATATGCATGCACCTCCAGTAACATCAACATTATAACAGCGACATTACTATTCGATCAACAGCACGTGCAAAATTGAAAACTCCCATGCTTCCTCTTCCCAAATATGCTCAATGAACTCTATGAACCCAATAACTCCTCGTACAGTTCGAGTAGCTTCTCTCCCTCTCTTTCCCAATTATATTTCTCCTCCACTGCTCGCCGGCCGCTTTCGCCCATCCTCTTTCGCTCTTCTGGGTGTTCCAAAAGGTACTCAATGGCCTTGGCGATCTCCTTCAGATCAAGCGAATTCACCATCAATCCACACTCATTCCCCTCGACGATCTCCTTCCACAAAGGCGATTTGGAAGATTGTTCACAAAAGCTCCAATAGGCGCTCCACTGAGATATCGGCCCTCCTCAAGATCCCCCTGAGCGTCCCCGGCTTCAGGGTCTTCCCCTTGTGAACAGGCACGGGGAAGGTTACCTTCCTTCCCTTAACATACTTTCTCACCTGCACGTGGCTGCCCTTCCGCCGTGTGATCTCAAACCCCTCTCTCTGGAGTGCCTTGACCAGTTCCTCGCCGGTGATTTGAGGGAGCTTGGGCTCAGGCATGGACCTCTAATTCGACCGTGCGGCGTTCGACCCTCCGCAGCCTCAGAGCGTCAAGTCCCACCTCCTCGATGTGGAGTCCTGCGGCCTCTTTCAGGTTCCTTAAGGCGTCATCGACATCTTCGCCTTGGGTGTAGATGTCCAACTCCGGGCAATAGACGGTATAGCCGCCCTCCTCCTCAGGGATCAACTCCGCTGTAATCGTGATACGCCTCATACACTCCTCCCACTCTATCTTGCTGATATAGCTCGTCTATTATCTCCGCAGGCTTAAGGCTGAGGCAACTGCGCGATAGATCTGTGATCTGAAAAGGCTACCGGTCTTTGGCAAGCAGCCGCTCATACACCGCCAGGAGCTTCTTCGCCTCCTGCTCCCAGTTATACTTCTCCTTGACGGCCCGTTTGCCGTTCTCGCCCATTCTCTTTCTTTCCTCGGGGTGTTTAACAAGGTACTCAATGGTCTCGGCGATCTCCTTTGGGTTGAGGGGATCAACAGTCAACCCGCACTCATTCCCCTCAACGATCTCCTTCCATAGCGGGAAGTTGGAGGCAATGACCGGGAGTCCAGCGGCCATGTATTCGAAAAGCTTAACGGGTAAGGATTCCACATAATTAGGGTCCGGATGCAAAGCAGCTATTCCAATATGGGATTGAACAAGTATTTCAAAAATATTCTCATGCGGGACTGGCCCAGGAATAGAAAGGTCTCTTTCAAGACTATATTTCTGAATTAGGCCATCAAGTTCGTCCTTCAAATCGGTAGGCATTACGGATCCAATAAGGTTTAACTTCACTCCCTGATAGCCATCGGCCTTCACAGTTCTTAAGGCTTCAACAAGCTCTAAAGCCCCTCGTAGCCTTGTAATTCCACCAACATAAGTCACCTTGAAGCTGTGATCTGTCTTCTTAACCCCTTCAGAGAAGGTGCCAGGATAAGCTTTCAGATATGAGAGAATTGGGTAATTTCTTATAGCCACAATATTCTTACGCCCCCGATAATTTTCTATGTATGAATCCTCGGCGATGATGATTTCATCGATAAATGGAAGACAAGCTTTTTCAATCAATACATAGGTCAAAGATAGGACTCCCCTGCCCCATGAAGGC
>QMQL01000166.1 GCA_003650505.1 Candidatus Acetothermia bacterium
GGTCTGGCCCTGATCGACGTTCGAGACGTCGTTGATCGCGACCTCTATCCCGGCGCGTTTTCCATTCGCCATAGCGAGCTTCTGATCCGATCTCAGATCGAAGCGGCGTGCGGCAGGCGCGGGCTGTGGGGAGATAGGGTCCCGGAGGCAGGAGGTCTCATCGTCGCTGCGATCGAGTTCTGGGGGGAGATCGAGGCCATCTATCTGGTGAACGCCGGTGACGAGAAAATCGATCTTGCCGCGAATTGGATATTGATGGACGAATACGCTCATGAGAAGTTGGAAAAAGGTGAGGGCAGCCGGAACGTGCTTGAGTTCGGCCGGACCTTCGGCCCTGAATGTGCGCTTCTCCCTCGGGGAGTCTTGAAGATCTCCACCGGTCCTGGAATCCCGGAAGTCCGGAGAGGAGCGCGTGCGGGCTGTGGAAGCGACGAGGTGATCTTCTACTGGTTCGGATACAGGATTTGGGATACCGACGGAGACACCGCTTTCCTTTACTCGCCGGATGGGCAACTCTATTTCACGTACCAATACCCGTGGCAGGAGAGAGGAGCCTGAATGTCGGTCAAGGTTGATTGTGCTGCCAGAAGGAGCGATGTTAGGGGACCACCTTCCTTTTTGCAGATGTATTCGCATAGAATGAAGGCGTGACGAGGAGGGAGGGACCGGGATAAAAAAGCTTGTTGCTGCGCTATTGATCCTGCTGGCGCTTGCGGTTAGCGGAGCGGGGTTGACGTTGACCGAGGTCGGGTTCAGGCTCGACCTCGCCCTTAATCCGTTCCGGGTTGACGGCGGGGTGAAGTGGGAGATCACCATCGGCGCGTACGGGAGGCTCACGATCGATGATCAGTGGAGTTCCCGACTTGCGGTCGGCTCTCGGATAGATGGTTTCTACCCGTTCTTCGACATCGGCCTCGATCGGACGATCATCCCGAACCTCTACGCCGAAGGGGTACTGGAGATGAGGTTCCTCCCCGGCCGCGGCCTTACGACCTCGGCCCTCCTCGGCGCGCGCTACCTCCCGGACGTAGGGGCGGACGCCCGCCTCGAGATCGCAACCCTCCCGTTCAGTTGGGTCCTGACAAGCTATGCCGGAACCCTCCACGGCCGGTTCTTCCTCCATCCGAGCCTGACCCTCGATGGAACCCTGATCTCACCGGAGGGAGGGCTGATCGGTCAGGGGATTACGCTCTTCATCGTCCCGGTCTCGCCTGGGGGCGGCGAGCCACTCCTTACAATCGGCGGATACGCCGTTTCGGGAAGCCTCGCTACCCAGATCGGGTTCGCTCCGTAGCAAACTGCAATCGAGGATCCGAAAATGATCCGGCCCCCACCCTATCGGTGGGGGCCAGGGATCGATACTGCTTTCCTTACAGGAGGTCCATCGCGGCCGATATCGATACGTCGATCGAAAAGCCGGGATCGCCCGGATCGCGCGTCAGCGAGACCCGAAGGACGACGTCCGCCCCGCCGACGTCGAACCCGAGGGCGAGGGAGGCCGCTTGGCTCACGTTCGCCGGGAGGCCGGCCGGCTTCACCCGCTGAAGCGAGTAGGCGGCGGTCAGCGTGCTCGTCTCGGAGAGGAGATACTCGTAGGAGAGGTTCGCGGTCAGCGTGTTCTCGCTGGCGATGTCGAACGGGCCGGAGAAACCGGCGTGGAACAGGAGCTGATCGCTCGGGGACGAGGCGAGCGCAGCGTCGGCCGATCCGGTGACGACGAAGTTTTGCGCCCCGCCGTAGGGGTCGATCAGCTCATAGCCGATCCCGGCCTGAAGGGCCCAGCCGCACTTCCGCTCGTTCCCTGTCTGAAGGACGATCTCCTCGATCGATAGGATGGCGCGGGCATCGAGGGTCACCCCGGCCGCAGCCTCGATCGGTGCTTCGATGTCAGCGACCATCTCCTTCACCGTGTCGTACTCGGCCGCCCTTCCGATCACGCTTGCGATTCCAAGGAGAACCTCATCGGACAGGCCTTGATCGATCGCTTCGATGGAGAGAAGCTCATCCTCGATCAGAAATGCCTTGGAGAGCGGCGTAACATCGGTGAACCTCCCGACTCCGCCTCCGACACTGACATCGACTCCGGGCTGCGGCTGGTCGGTCGCCATCGACTCCTGAAGCCCGCCGAATGCGAAGAAGATCCCGTCCTCGACCGGGTAATAGCGGAACGTCGCCGCTCCCTGTCCGAGCCAGCCGGTCGGGACGAACTGATCGAGGGCCACCTCTGCCGAGCCGGCGAGGGTGAACCCGTAGTTGGGCGAATCGTAAAGCTGATCGTAAACGACGCCCACCCGTCCGGAATTGATTTCGACCGTCGGTGTTGCGGCATCGTTGTAGTACCTGTAGGTGAACGAAAGACCGGCGTCGGTCAGCGCTGTCACCGGCGAGCGGTAGTCGCACAACGACAACCCGTACGCCGTAGCCCCCAGACCGACCAGGAACGCCCCAAGCAGAATCAATACCCCTATTCTCTTCATCCGTTCCACCTCCTTAGTGGATGTCCGCACTTACTACAGTCTAGATCGATTATACCATGATGGAAAGTCAATCTCCGTTGACCCGAGCCGCCCCGGTGCGTATCCTACGCCATTGCTTCATGTTTCAGGAAGGGTGGGAAACACGAAAGAGGGGGAGATGTCGTGAGCGCGAAGGTGGATCGTCCGAGGAAGAGGAAGAAGGTGCTCGTCACCGGTCTGTTCGAGCCGGCGGCGCTTCATGTGATCAGGCGGTTCGGCCAGATGGGCTACGAGGTCCATGTGGCTGAGGGGCATCTGCTCGCCTATGCCGGTTTCTCCAAGTATGTGAAGAGGCGGATCCGCCTTCCGAACATGCGCTACTTCCCTGAACGTTACGCCGAGGGGCTCCTCGATATCCTCGAGAGAGGGGATTACGACTACTACTTCCCCTCCTACGAGGAGATCATCCTGATGAGCCACTACCGCGATCGGGTCCTTGCGGCGACGAAGAGCATCGTCCCCGAGACCGATACTATGATGCGGCTTCATGACAAGGTCCGGCTCGCTGAGCTCGCCCGCGAGGTCGGGATCGACACACCGGAGACGATTACCCCCTCCTCGAGCGAGGAGGCACGCGAGGTGATGGCGAAGATCGAGCTTCCGGTCGTGATCAAGATGCGGAAGGCCTCGGCAGCGACCGGGTTCAGGA
>QMQL01000167.1 GCA_003650505.1 Candidatus Acetothermia bacterium
GGACGAACACCTTCAGCGGAAGCGGATGGGTGTTCATCGATCGATAAACGCGAACGAGAGGAGGCCGGGGCCTTCGGGTCCCGGCTGCCCTCGGACTTATACCCATAGAAGGGGGTAAGAACGACGATGAAAAGAGTGATGGTCGTAAGTCTAGCGCTCATCATGGTCCTGTCCGCGGTCGCGTTGGCCGACGGGATTGGGGCGTTCAGCGCGTTCAAGAGCGGTATTGGCGCGCGCGCTCTGGCCATGGGAGGAGCGTTTGTGGCTGTAGCCGATGATGCTACGGCAGTATGCTGGAACCCGGCGGGTTTGGCGCAGCTCAGTGACACGCGTCTTGCCGGGATGTCTACGGACCTGTTCGGAATGGGGCTGACGCACCAGTACATCGGTGCCGTGACCACGTTCGCCAACCTTGGGGTTGGGCTAGCGTGGGAACGTGCTTCCGTCGACGGTCAGGTAGTCGATGAGGAAGGCGGACTCGGCGAGGCGTTCACGTGGGTCGAGCAGGCGATCATCGGATCGCTTGCTACGAACGTGTTGGACGTGGCTATGGCCGGGGCGAACGTCAAGTACTACCTCGCGGACAACGGGATCGACGACACGGCCTCTGGGTTCGGGTTTGACCTTGGACTCCTGGTGAGCCTCGGTGACATGTTCGTCATCGGGGTGAACGCGAGCGATCTGGCAGGGAGCACGATTGCGTGGGGCGGCGGGGCCACTGACATCATCTCCGGCCTGTACACGGCTGGGCTGGCGATGAAGCTGGCCGACGACAAGCTGATCCTGGCGACGGACGTTGACTTCGACGGTACCGAGCTTGGTGACACGCATGTTGGGGTAGAGTTCCAGGTGATCGACGAGTTGGCGCTGCGCGGTGGCGTTGTGCTGACCGACAACTTCCAGAGCTACTACTTCACGGTCGGTGCAGGGATCAACGTGGCTGGGCTGTACGTCGATGCTGCCTACGTGATCGACGAGCCGGTCGGGAACACGCTTGTGTTGTCGGCTGAGTTTTCGCTCGGCGGGCTTTTCGGCGGTGAGGAGGAGCCTGCGCCGGCTCCCGAGGAAGTAGGGACTGAGTAGCACGGGTTAACAGATTTTGCTTGTGACCGGGCGGGGAGGTAAAACTCCTCGCCCGGTTTCCTTTTCCCCTCACCCTGACCCTCTCCCGTGGGAGAGGGAAGATTAGGCCTGTTTCTCCCAAGGAGGAGGGTAGACCCTCGATCCGCTGAGGATCCCCTCCCCCGTTCACTCCTTCCCCTCACCCTAACCCTCTCCCCAGGGGAGAGGGAACGTTAGGTGCATTTCTCCCAATGGGAGAGGGAACGTTAGGTGTATCTCCCAAGGGAGAGGTTTTATCCTCTTCTCCCTCTCCTGGGGGAGAGGGAGGGGGTGAGGGGGAACCGCTGTCTCTTTGACAAAAGACAGCCGTCGTTTGCTGGGGTATCCGAAACGTATTGACTGATCGGCCCGTTTACGGCTACCTTATTTGCCGGAGGTTTGCAATCATAGTGGGAGCGATCGAAGGAGGCCCAAGGTGGAACGTAGAACGAAACGGGCGTTGAGATTTCGATTTGTGGCCGTATTCTTCATCCTGACAATCGGTCTATTACTTGGAGCGGCGAAGTGCACGCTGTTCAACGATCCGCCACAGGCGGCGTTCACGATCGGGCCGAGCACGGCCGGACAGGCGCCGTTTGCGGTGACGCTGAGCGCGACCCTCTCGTCCGATCCGGACGGGGATATCGAGACTTACGATTGGGACTTCGGCGATGGGACATCGGGGAGCGGCAGTTCGGTTTCCCATACCTACACCGCTGCGGGGACGTACACGATCACGCTCGTCGTGACCGATTCCGCCGGTCAGACCGACCGGACTTCGAAGACGGTCTACGTCACTCCGGCCGAGCCGCCCGGGCCGACGGCGAGCTTCACCGCCTCCCCGAGCTCGGGGACTTCCCCGCTCTCTGTCAGGTTCGATGCATCCGCCTCCACCTACACCTCGTATCCGCTCACCTACACGTGGGACTTCGGGGACGGCGGAAGCGGGAGCGGGGTGATTGCGAGTCATCTCTACATCGGAGCGGGGACGTACACGGTTACGTTGATCGTGAGAGGGCCGGACGGTAAGGAAGGGACGGCGACCGGGACGGTCACCGTGAGCGCTCCTGGAGGGACGACCGCTGCCAACGCCCCGAACGCGCGGTTCGACATAGTCGGGAGCAGCGTCGGTGTCGCCCCGTTCCAGGTGGAGTTCGATCCGTCCGACTCCGAGGCAGCGGCGGGGCGGGTCCTTGCGCTCTTCGTCTGGACGTTCGGGGACGGCTCTTCAGCCTCTGACGTGAACGCCGCGAACAAGACGCATGTCTATCTGACAGACGAGTCGCAAGAGGTCTTCTCTGTGATACTTGCCGTCTACGACAACGAGAACGCCACGGATTCGATAACCAAGACGGTCAAGGTGTACAACCGCCAACCCGTCGCTGGCTTCGAGATCGGCAACCCCCCGGGCGGTGACGGCGGAGCAGGACTCATCCAGTATGTTGACCCGGCCGAGCCGGCCGACGACTATGACGAGGACGATCCCGATCACCAGGATGAGTGGGTTCCCGACGACGTCGTCTACGGAAACCTCGGCGATCTGCAGACCGTTTCGGTCGTAATCCGCTCGATGAAGATCCCGGATGATGATTGGTTCAGACTAGACGGGACCAAGGATCAGGACGAACTCAATCTGGCTGACGGTACACCTGCGACCTCATCAGCTACACCCGACAAGCCAACCGACTACGCCGACCACAATTTTTCATACGATCCGGAAGGACAGAAGTGGACAGGTGGCAACTGGCCGGACTGGTTCCCGAACCAGGGATGGGGGATTCGGTATCTCGACGTCACCTGGGGCGACGGGACGGGTATTGAACGGTTTGACTACAACGACAATGGGGACACCGTCATGTACCACGTCTACAACTTCACCGGGGACGCGGATGACTTCACAATTACGGTGACTGCGGTCGACTGGCTCGGTGCGGAATCGGAGCCGTTCTCACGGACGGTCTTTCTTAAAAAGGGAGCGGAGGAGAATCTGAGCGAAATCTGAGTCGGGGCGGGGCCTACGAGCGCCTTCAAGTGTTGTTGCTGTGTCCGGGGCTCA
>QMQL01000168.1 GCA_003650505.1 Candidatus Acetothermia bacterium
GAGCGGGTCCTTCGGATCGCCGAACCGCTTCCCTGTCGTCTCCTCGAGCCGGCGGAGGTTCTCCTCGACCTCCTCGCGGAGCCCGTCCGGATAGGAGCGACCATGCTCCTGGTAGTACTGACAGACCTTCGTCGTGATCGTGAATCCGGGCGGGACCGGGATCCCGAGCCCGGCCATCTCGGCGAGGTTCGCCCCCTTCCCGCCGAGGAGGTCCTTCATCGTCGCGTCGCCGTCGGTCGCTTGTTTGCTGAAGAAGTAGACGTTCTTCATACCCCTTGCACCTCCATAGCTCGCTTTTCCCGTTCAGTCAAAGAGCGCCTCGACGAACTGTCTCGCCGAGAACGCGTCCAGGTCCTCCGCCGCCTCGCCGACCCCGACGAACAGGATCGGAAGCCCGAGCGCCTCCCTGATCGCCAACACGACCCCACCCTTCGCCGTGCTGTCGAGCTTGGTGAGGACGAGGCCGGTCAGGTCGATCGCCGCATGGAACCGCTCCGCCTGCGCGATCCCATTTTGGCCGGTGGTGGCGTCGAGGACAAGGAGACGTTCGTCCGAGGGGCGGCCTAGCTTCTTCTGAACGGTCCGCTCGATCTTCTTCAGCTCCTCCATCAGGTTGTGCTTCGTCTGGAGGCGGCCAGCGGTGTCGATGAACAGGACCCCCCCTCTTTTGATCACGTGGTCGACGGCGTCGAAGACGACCGCGGCCGGGTCGGCACCGGGCCTGTGGCCGATCAGATCGCCCCCGACCCGCTCGGCCCAGATGGAGAGCTGTTCGATCGCCGCGGCGCGGAACGTGTCGGCGGCGGCGAAGGTGATCGGGAGATCCGGATCGGCGGCGCGGAGGAGACTGGCGATCTTGGCGATCGTCGTCGTCTTCCCCGTCCCGTTCACCCCGGCGACGAGGACCACGCTCGGAGACCCGTCCGATCTGAGGGAGAGGGGCCGTTCGCTCCCGGCAAGGCGTTCCAGGATCAGCTCCTTGAGAAGAGCGATCGGATCGTCATCCCCCCGCCTCAGCGCTCCGGAGAGCCCTTTGACGAGCTCGATCGCGACTTTCGCGCCGACGTCGGCCGCGATCAGTACCTCCTCGAGCGCCTCGAGATCGGCCCCGGTCAGCCCCCCTCCGCGGAGGATCGAGGAGAGCGAGCCGGTCAATCCGTTTCGGGTCTTGGAGAGCCCGGCCTTCAGCCGGTCGAACCAGGGGCTCACATCTCCTCCGGGGCTCACATCTCCTCCGGGGCGTCCATCCCGAGGATGTCGAGGGTCCCTTTGAGGACGAGCTTGATCGCGGAAAGGAGGGATAGCCGGGCCCGGGAGAGCTCGATGTCGTCGCCGAGGACGCGGTGTTTGTCGTAATAGGCGTGGAAGGAGCGGGCGAGATCGAGGGCGTACTCGGCGAGCATGTGCGGGGCGAACGAGACCGCGGCTACGCGGATCACTTCGGGGAACCTATCGATCTTCTTGATCAGTTCGAGCTCCTCTTCCTCGGCGAGAAGGGAGAGGTCGGCACCGGCGTGATCGATCTTCATCCCGGCCGCCTTCCGGAATATTGAGGCGATCCGCGTGTGGGCGTATTTCACGTAGGTCGCCGGATTGTCGAGCGACTCGCTCCGGGCGAGGTCGAGGTCGAACTCGAGGTGCGCCTCCGGCCTCCGCGAGATCATGAAGTAGCGGACGACGTCCCTTCCGAGCTCGTCGATCAGCGCCCGGAGGGTGAAGAACCTCCCGGCGCGCGTCGACATCCGCTTGATCTCCCCCTTCTCCTTCAGACTGACGAACTGATGGACGGCGTAGCTGAGGAAATCATCGGGAAAGTCGAGGATCCTTAGGGCCGCCTTGACGCAGCTCTGCTCGACCTGATGGTCCGATCCCTGCACGTCGATGACGCGGGAGAAACCGCGGCGGAACTTGTCGATATGATAGGCGATATCGACCATCAGGTAGGTCGGGCGGCCGTCGCTCCTTATCAGGACCGAATCCTTCGCCCCACCGTGTCTTTCCGCGGCGAGCCAGACCGCCCCGTCCTTTTCGTAGACCCCGCCGCGCTTTTCGAGCTCGACGAGGGCCTCCTCGACTTTTCCGGCGCGGTGAAGGTCCGCCTCGCTGAACCAGGTATCGAACCGGACCCCGAGCTTCGCAAGGTCCTCCTTGATCCATTCCGTGATCCGGGATACCGCCTCGCGCCGGAACCTCTCCCTGGTCGGGGGATCGAACTCCGAGAACTCCTCCTCGGTCTCGGCGCGGAGGTCCTTCGCCATCTCGCGAAGGTAGTCCCCTTCGTACCCGCCCTCGGGGATCGGCCGGCTCTCCCCGTGAAGCTCGCGGAACCGGACCCAGAGCGATTCGGCGAGGAGGTCGATCTGGCGCCCCTCGTCGTTGAAGTAGTACTCCCGCTCGACGTCGTAGCCGAGCCGCTCGTAGAGGGCGGAAAGGACGTCGCCGAGGACGGCCTGCCTCCCGTGTCCGACGGTCAGCGGCCCGGTCGGATTCGAGCTGACGAACTCGATCTGGGCCCGCTTCCCCTCCCCCTCATCGATGAACCCGAAGCGATCGGAGCGCGATAGCGCCTCGCTCAGGGCGGCGTGGATCGTCGGACGGGCGAGGAAGAAGTTGAGGAACCCTGGGCCGGCTACCTCGACCCGGAATGGACCTCCCACAGCCTTCATCAGCCTCTCGGCGAGCTCGCGGGGCGGGATCCCGGCCGACCTGCTCGCGATCAGGGCGAGGTTGGAGGAGTAGTCCCCGAATTCGGGCCGGTCGGACGGCCTGACCTCGATCGTGACAGTAGGACCGTCCGGGCGGACGGCCCGATAGGCCTCGGAAAGGGACTCAATGATCAGACGTTCCAAATAGGTTGGCATAATTTTCGGGGAAGGGGATCACTTCTCGACGACGAATCGGATGGCGGTCCTCCGCTTGCCGTCGATCTCAAGCTCGATGAACCCGGGGATCACCTTGATCGATGAGGATCCTCCCTCCTCGGCAATCCGGCGGGCGATGGCGATCGCCTTTACCGTCTGATTGACCGCTCCCGCGCCGATCGCGTGGATCTCGACTGCGTCGTCCTGCTCGAGCGCGCCGATGATCGCCCCCGAGACCGATTTCGGGTTCGAATGCGCTGCGAC
>QMQL01000169.1 GCA_003650505.1 Candidatus Acetothermia bacterium
GCGAGGCAGCACGCCGCCGAGGCCGGGGTGGCGTTCCGCGTCCGGGAGGATGGGGCGCGGGAGAGGATGAGGGAGATCCTCGCTGATGCCGCCTCCTACTTCGCCGCCAACCTCCGCTCCCCGGCGGGGCAGCGGGCGCGGCAGTACCTCCGGAACCGCGGCTATGACGAGGGCGTATGGGACCGGTTCGGCCTCGGGTTTGCCCTTCCTGGCTGGGAGAACCTGAAGAGGGAGCTCTGCAAGCGCTACAAGGTCGAGGAGCTGGTCGAGCTCGGCCTCCTCGTTGCGGGTAAAGAAGGGATCTACGACCGGTTCCGCGATCGGACGATCTTCACCATCTTCGACCTCTCCGGCCGGCCGATCGCGTTCGGCGGCCGGGCGTTCGCCGGCGAGCCGAAGTACCTAAACTCGCCGAAGACCCCGCTCTTCGACAAGGGGAGGATCCTCTACGGCCTCTCCTGGGCGCGGGAGGGATTGAGCGAGGAGAAGCGGGCGATCCTCGTCGAGGGGTACACCGATGTCCTCACCCTCCACCGCGCCGGCCTGACGACCGCCGTCGGGAGCATGGGGACTTCCCTCACCCGCGGCCAAGCCGAGCTCCTCGCCCGGTTTGTGGAGGAGGTGGTGATCGCTTACGATCGGGACGCGGCCGGTGGTGCGGCCGCGCTGCGGGGGATGCGGATATTGGGGAATAGCGGGCTTTCGGTCAGGGTCGCCCTGTTCGCCGAAGGGGACGATCCGGACAGCCTCGTCCGTCGCGACGGACCGGAGGCGATCCGGGCTGCGGTCGACGCCGCGGTCCCCTTCTATCGTTTCTACGTCGAATCCCTCAATGAGAAGCTCGATCTCACGACCGTCACGGGAAAGGAGCGGGCCCTCGTCGAGGCGCGGGAGTTCGCAAGCGGGATCCAGAGCCTCCCCCTCCGTCAGGAGTTCACCCGCGAGCTCGCCGACCTCCTCGATCTCCCGGTCGAGGGGGTCTCTCGCGAGCTCTCCCGCCGGAGGAGGCCGGGCAGGGAGGAGCGTCCGGTCGCGGAGGGGAGGAAGTGGGAGCCGGAGGAGGACCTCCTCGTCCTCCTCCTCCGCGGGGACATCCGATGGGAGAGGGTCGCCGGC
The DNA here is from genome assembly GCA_003650505.1 of Candidatus Acetothermia bacterium. Classification (GTDB taxonomy): domain Bacteria; phylum Bipolaricaulota; class Bipolaricaulia; order UBA7950; family UBA9294; genus B2-G16. The sequence continues at coordinate 1,117 of QMQL01000169.1, forward strand.
CGCGTCAGCCCGGATCACTTCTCAGAGGAGAACCGGCCGATCGCCGAGGGGTTCGCCGCCGGGCTCGAAGGATCGGCCCTGATCGACGGGCTCGACGAGGAATCGGCGCGGCGGGCGAGCTTCTACGCCCTCGCCCCGATCGAGTTCAGCGACGTGGATCGGGCGGTGAACGACGCCCTCGCCCGGCTCGTAAAGCTCCCGGCGATCGAGAGGAGGCTCGCCGAAATCGACGCGGAGATCGGCGCGTGCGAGGAGAGAGGGGACCTTGAGAGATGGAACGAGTTGACGCGGGAGAAGATCGCGCTTCTCACCGAGAAGCTGGCGCGAAGGAGGGGCGATGGCGAAGAAGAGGCCTGAAGATCTCGAGGAAAAACCGGATCTGCCGGAGGAGAAGCCCAAGGTCGAGGAGGAGGTGAGCGACGCCCTCGCCGATCTCACCCCGCTCTCCGATGTCGAGCTGGATGAAGAGGAGGAGATCTCCGGAGAGGAGCAGATCGAGGAGGGGCTCGCCGATCCCGAGGAGATCATCCCGACAGAGCTGATCGAGGCCGAGCCGTTCGAGGAGATCCCGTTCTCCCTCAGGGAGCGGAATCGGGACGTGAGCGAGGCCTCGACCCGACGCGAGGATCCGGTCAGGACCTATCTCCGCGAGATCGGGAAGGTCCCGCTGTTGACGAAGGAGGGGGAGGTCGAGCTCGCGAAGGCGATGGAGATCGGCGCCTACGCCGAGCTTCGGATCGCCGAGCTCGACGGTGCGGAGGCGGCGAAGAAGCTGAAAAAGAAGAAGGGCCTGAGCGATGAGGAGAAGGCGGAGCTCCTCGATCTCGTCGAGAAGGGGAAGGAGGCGGCCGAGCTCCTCGCCTCATCGTCGTTCGCCGAGAAGCTGGGGGAGGAGCTCCCGGTCGACGCGACGCGCGGAGAGCTCCAGTCGCTCGTCGAGAAAGGGCGGGCGGCGCGGAAGCGGCTGACCGTCTCCAACCTGAGGCTCGTCGTGTCGATCGCTAAGCGCTACATGAACCGGGGCCTCTCATTCCTCGATCTGATCCAGGAGGGGAACATGGGGCTGATGAAGGCGGTGGAGAAGTTCGACTACACGCGCGGGTACAAGTTCTCCACCTACGCCACCTGGTGGATCCGGCAGGCGATCACCCGGGCGATCGCCGATCAGTCGCGGACGATCCGCGTCCCGGTGCACATGATCGAGACGGTCCGGGAGCTTAACCGGATAAAGCGGGAGTACATCCAGGCGCACGGTGCGGCCCCGACCCTCGAGGACCTCTCCCAGCTGACCGGGATGTCGATCGACAAGATCAAGAAGGTGGAGAGCGTCTCCCAGTACACCGCCTCCCTCGAGCGGCCGATCGGCGAGGAGGACGAGGACACCTTAGGCGACTTCATCGAGGACCCCTCCTCCCCATCCCCGACGAAGGAGACGTTCCGGATGTTCCTCCGCGAGCAGCTCGCCCGCGCCCTCGATCAGCTCGACGAACGGGAGCGGGAGATCATCAAGCTCCGCTACGGCCTCGAAGACGGCCATCCCCGGACGCTGAAGGACGTCTCCCTCAAGTTCAACATCACGCGGGAGCGGGTCCGCCAGATCGAGATAAAGGCGATCGAGAAGCTGAAGCACCCATCGCGCCGGGCGGAGCTGAAGCGGTTCCGCGAGCTCCTCCTATCGGAGGAGTGAGTGGGGACCGACCGCCCTCCGGTCCTCGTCATCCTTGGCCCGACCGCGACCGGGAAGACGGAGGTTGCGATCGAGGTCGCCCGCTTGATCGACGGCGAGATCATCTCCGCCGACTCGCGCGCGTTCTTCGCCGGGCTCGACGTGACGACCGCCAAGCCGACCCCGGACGAGCGGGCCGATATCCCCCACCACCTGATCGACCGGGTCCCGCTCGACGGGGAGTACGACGCCATGTCCTTCCGCCGCGACGTGAAGCGGCTCGTCCCCCAGATCGTCGGACGGGGACGGGTCCCGATCCTCGTCGGCGGGGGGACGGTCTAC
>QMQL01000170.1 GCA_003650505.1 Candidatus Acetothermia bacterium
GGCGTTTGCGATGGAGCGGATCGGCAAGCGCCGTCGCGCCGCGGTGAACGGGATCCTCACCATGAGCTGGAGCGGAAGCTTCGCCATTGCCAACTGGGTGAGCGGCCGCCTGCAAGAGACGATCGGCTTCTCGCCCCTCTTTCTGATCACCTGCATCGCCTACGTCATCGGAGCAGGGCTTACCTACGTCTTCTTCGGCCGGGGCGAACCGCCCCTTGAATCGAATAACGGAGACGGACGGATGAACTAGAGTCCATAGATAGCGGAAGGATCGCCGATCATTCCCCCGGCGGAGACTCACCTCTCCGCAACCGGGGCTAGATGGCTGATCAGGGCGATCCGGGAGAGGGCGTCGTGGAAGATCGTTCCGGCGGTCGCCCCGCCCCAGACCGGGGTCGTCTTCACCTCGTCGAGGACGACGAGTGCCAGGTACTCCGGGTCGTCTTTGGGGAGGAAGCCGCAGAAGAGCGAGGTGTACTTACCGGGTACGTAACCCCGGCCGGGGACGGCCTTCTGGGCTGTTCCGGTCTTCCCCGCAACGTCGAACCCCGGCATATCGGCAGGCATCGCTGTACCTCTCTCGACGACGAGGCGGAGGAGGCCGCGCATCGTCGCGCACCCTTCTTCAGAGGCTATCTCCCGGATCACCTTCGGCTCTCCCTCTCGGCCATCGCCGATCCAAAGGACGATATTCGGCTTAAGGAGCTTCCCGCCGTTGGCGATCGCGGCCATCGCCCGGGCGAGTTGGATCCCGGTCACCCCGACCGATTGGCCAATCGCTGTCGAGGCGAGGGCCAACGCCGACCAATCCTCGACGTCGCGGAGGATCCCCGCCTCCTCACCCGGAAGCTCGATCCCCGTCTTCTCCCCGAACCCGAGCTCAACGAGGAAGTCGTGGAGCCGCTCCTCGCCGAGGAGCTGAGCGACGCGGATCATCCCGGTGTTTATCGAATTCTGGATGATCTCCCTGAATGTGACCGTCCCGAACGACTCGTTCTCCGAGTTGTGGATCGTGTGGCCTGCGATGACGATCCCGTCGCTCCCGTCGAACTCGTCGTCGACCGCTACGACCCCGGCCTCGAGGGCGGCGAGTCCGGTGAACGCCTTGAACGTAGATCCCGGCTCGAACAGGAAGCTGACCGGAAGGTTCTTCCTCTCTGCGGGAGTCGAACGGGAGAAGTCGTTCAAGTCGTAGCGGCGGTCCTGGGCCATCGCCAGGATCTCGCCGGTACCCGGGTCGAGAAGGACGATGAACCCGGTGTTCGCCCGGTAGCGGGAGACGCCGCTGTCGATCTCGTCCTCGCAGACGAATTGAAGGCGAGCGTCTATCGTCAGGTAGATGTCCTCCCCCGGCGTCCCCTCCTCGATCGTCTCGGTATGATAGGTCCTCCCATCGGCCCCGCGGACGACGCGAAGGACGGTCGGGGTGCCGGAGAGCTCATCGTCATACCGAAGCTCGATCCCCTCGAGGCCGTGGCCGTCAACGCCGACGAACCCGATCAGGTTCGAAGCGAGGTCCCGTTGCGGATAGCAGCGCTTCCAGGTGTCGACGAAGATCAAGCCGTTCGCATCGGCAGCGTCCGCTCGATCCCTTATCCGCTCGGCCGTCTCCAGGTCGACCTTCCGATCGATCCAGGTGAAGTAGCTCGGCCGGTAGATCAGCCTCTCGACCTCGTCCCGGCTCATTCCGAGCTCCTCGCTCAGTATCTGAGAGAGCGTCACCGGTCTTGTCATGTTGTAGCTGTCAATCGCGATCGCGGCCGCCTTCACGTCGAACGCAAGCGGGGTCCCGTTCCGATCGTAGATCGTCCCCCGCCGCGGATCGAGCTTCACCGTCCGCTCCTGGATCGAGGCGGCGAGGGCCGCCCATTCACCGTGCTGGAGGATCTGGAGCTGGGCGAGCCGGGCGACCAGTACGACCAAGCAGAGGATAAGGACCGCACCTACGATCCTCCCCCGCCGCTTGATCATCTTATAGCCCTTCTCCTGAGTCATGAACGGGTACATACCGGACCACCGACGGTTCGACCATCCCGAGCCGCTCGCGGGCGATCCGCTCGATCCGCTCGAGGGAGAACGCCTGTTCGATCTCGAACTGAAGCGTCCGGTTGACCTCTTCGGCCTTGACGAAATCCTCCCGGACGGAGTTGCACCGCGCAGTGAGATCGCGGATCTGCGTCGTCTGCCAGACGTAGAGAAAAGAGAGGCCGAGGGCGGAAAGGCCGATCAGGAGGGCGAGGAAGAGCCTCCCCCCCGGCCCGAGGCGGCGTTCATCCCGGAGTGCAAGCCTCCCTACCCGACGATTCGGCGACATTACAGACGTAGGTTAGTGGGGGAAGGGACCGGGCGAGCGGACATCTGTCGGGAAGCTGAGCGAACTAGACGACCTTCTCCCCCGCGCGGAGCTTCGCGCTCCTCGCCCGCGGATTCTCCTCGATCTCGGCGGCGGAGGGGACGATCGGCTTTCTCGTCAGGATCCGGACCTCGACCCTCTTTCCGCATTGGCATTCGGGGATATCCGGCGGGCAGGTGCACGGCTCCGCCTTCTCGCGGAGGAAGCGCTTGACGATCCGATCCTCGAGGGAGTGGAAGCTGATGACGACGAGGACCCCGCCGAGGGTTAGCCGCTCGAACGAAGCGGAGAGCCCATCGCTTAGGTTCTCGAGCTCGCGATTGACGGCGATCCTGATCGCCTGGAACGTCCGCGTCGCAGGGTCGATCGGCTGGGCGAAGTAGTGGGCCGGGACGGCGCGGTGGACGATCCGGCGGAGCTCACCGGTCGTGGCGATCGGCCTTCTTCGCCGTTCGGCGACTAGCGCTCGGGCGATCCGCAGCGCGTAGCGCTCCTCCCCAAACCGGCGGAGGGCATCGACGATCTCCTCCAAAGAGGCCGCAGCGAGCCACTCGGCCGCTGTCGGGCGTTGCGAACGGTCCATCCGCATGTCGAGCGGCCCGTCCTCCCGGAAGCTGAACCCCCGCTCGGGCTCGTTCAGCTGAAAGGAGGAGACGCCGAGGTCGAGGAGGACCC
>QMQL01000171.1 GCA_003650505.1 Candidatus Acetothermia bacterium
GACGGCGATGAGGATTCCAAGCCTCCATATCTTCTCGTTCATCTTCTCCTCCCTTTCCTTTCGCATGGTATCACTCCGTCGGTTGCGAGAGCGCGGCGAGCGCGACCCGCGTCAGATCGGATGCGGTGATGTTGTCGCAGATGAGGTTAACGTCGCTCCCCCGTATTACATCACCCTTTAATCTTGCTAAACGATTGATCACCTGCGTACGGAGGACTTCCCCTTCGAACGGGCTCCCTCCTCCGTCGAGATAATCACCGACCTCGTCTGAGATCTGAAGCAGGAGCTCGTTGAATCGCGGCTCGGGGAGGGCGGTCGGGACCGTCTGCGGCGCTCCGGGCGGGAGGCTGAAGATCTCCTTTTCGAACAACAGGTCGCGGACCGCCCGGAGCAATAGGAGCCGCCGTGAGATCCCGTACTCGATCGAGGATAGAGGGGCCCTCTGCGTGAACCATTTCAGCGTCTCCTGGATGATCGCCTTGATCGGGAGCCCCTCCCCGAGGGCGGCGGCCAAGGCGAAACCCTTCTCGATCATCCCGTCCGCAGGGAGGCCCTCCTCTATCGTCCGCGCGATCAGGATCAGGATCCCCTCCTTCTCCTCGACGCTCCCCGGTATCGTTACGATCTGCTGTGTTAGCTGAAGCATCCTGGCGGCCGGGAAGCGGTCCTGAGAGAGACCGGCCCCGATCGCCGCGAGGATTCGATCTTCTGATGTGAGGGGGAGGGCGGACAGGGCCAGGCTGAAATGATCGATTGAGACCTGAGCGGAACCGATGGTGCTCAGGGACAGAAGCCCGATCAAGACGAAAAGGCACCCTATCCTCCGGCTGTTCTCTTTCATGCCCCATCACCCCCTCCTCCGACGTATCGGACCGAGCTGTATTGGCCGAAGCTGCTCACGTACTCATCGGCGAGAGGGTCCTGTCCCCACCAGCGGCCGTCGATGATGAACGCGTACTCGTAACGGCCGGGGGAGAGCGGGATGTTCGCCGTCCAGATTCCATCGTGATTGTCATCGGAGAGGGGAGTCGCCTCCCAGCCGTTGAAATCCCCGACTACAGCGACCTGCTTCGCATCGAGGGCGGGGACGACGAACAGGACCTCCCTGTTCGCCGAAGCGCTCAGCGAGGGGGCGAGCTGCTCCGGTCCCGGCAACAGGGAAGTCCGATGGGCGATGAACACCCCGAGGAAGAGGAACGCGGCGGCCGTCGCCCCGATCACGGCGAGCTGGCCGATCCGGCCGGCCCGCGTCGGCGCCAACAGCTGTCTAAACCGATCGCTCGGCCTAAGCCGCGGGAGCCTCCCCTCGAGCTCGGAGGCGATCCGGGCCTCGAGCCCCTGCAGGGAACCGGCCGCATCCTTCACCTCATTATGCAATGCATCCCTCAGCAATTCGTCGAACTCACCTTTAACCATGATCGATCACTTCCCTCTCGACCTCTCTTTTCAGCATCGCCTTCCCTCGATGGATCCTCGTCTTCACCGTCCCTTCAGGGATGGAGAGGATCTCACCGATCTCCCGATAGGAGAGGTCGTTGTAGAACCTGAGCACGAGCGGGGCGCGATAGCTGTACGGGAGCCGGCTCAACCCCTCTCGGATCCGCTGCCAGCGGTCATCCCGTTCGACGATAACCGCCGGGTCACTCCCTCCGGCGAGGTTAGGCGGGGACTCGACGACCGGATGATTCCGCCGATATCTGAGGCGGTTCCGGCACAGGTTCGCGGCGATGGTGAAGATCCACGTCGAGAACCTCTTCTCGAGCCGGTAGCGGCGGAGGTTGTCGTAGGCGCGTATAAACGCATCGTGGGTGACGTCCTCGGCGTCGGCCCTGTTCCTCAAGAATCCGAGGCAGAGCCCAAACACCGCATCCTTGTACCTCGCCACGATCTCACCCCAAGCCTCAGTCTCCCCGTTCAGTGAAGCGCGCAACAGGCTCACCTCGTCTTGTCCGCGATACACGCTACCGTTTGCCTCCTCGGTGACCAATATACACGGTTTTGCGCGAGCGGTTTCGGACTCGACATAGATCACCCCTCTTGCGGACGAACCGGCTCCCGCGGATTGTCGGACGTCCGAGCGTGAGCGGGTTGGCCGGGGCTAGACTGGGCCGGATGGTTCTTATGGTAGCGTGGATACCGGAAAGAAACGGTTATTAAGGAGGTCAACGGGATGTCCGCCCTGATGAGGACTCCCCGCATAGGGAGTAGGAGGCTCGTAGCAGTGATCGGCCTGTTGGCGATCTTGATGGTGGGGCTCGCTGCGTGTCGAGGGTTTTTCGGGCAGGCGCCGATCGCCATTCTGTGGATCGATGGCGGTGGCGATACCGAGGCGCCGGTCACGATCACGTTCGACATAAGCGATTCGAACGATCCGGACGGGACGATAGCGAGTTTCGACCTCGATTTCGGAGACGGCTCGACGCATGCGAGCGGGGCCGACGTCTCCGTCCCGATCGTTCACGAATACACCGATGAAGGGACGTATCAGGTTGTCCTCACCGTCACCGACAACGATGGTCGGATCGGGATGACGAACCGTACCGTGACGATCGGGCCGGTGATGATCACCTTCGCCACCGACCGGGCTCTCGGGGATTATGACATCTACCGGATGAAGGCCGACGGGACCGATGAGGCGGCGGTATACGACAGTGCAGATGACGAGCTCTTCCCCGATCTCGTCCGGGTAACGCGGGACAGGATCGCGTTTGCGGGGGAGGATGGGACGAGCTGGAACATCTGGACGATGACGGTCGACGGGACCGGCCGCTCCCAGCTTACGGTCCAGACCGCCTCGAACCAGATTCAGCCGAGCTGGTCGTCGGATGCGGATATGATCGCTTACGCATCGAACGCCGCCCAGACCCCATCGACCACGACGTGGGAGATCTACACGATGGCTGCGGACGGGACGCCGCAGGCAAAGCTGACGTCGCAGTCTCCGTCATGGGCGATCGCCCCGGCCTACTCGCCGGTCAGTGACGACCTGTTGTTCGTCTCTAACAAGGGTTCATCCGGCGGAAGC
>QMQL01000172.1 GCA_003650505.1 Candidatus Acetothermia bacterium
ATTATATGGAGGAGGCCGAGGCCCTCGCCGATTCGGTCTGCATCATGGATCACGGCTCGATCATCGCCGAGGGCTCCCCGCGGGAGCTCGCCGAGCGGTTCGGGGAGGAGACGGTGATCGAGTTTCAGAGCGAGGACGCGCCGGCCGATGCGATCGAGCGGCTGAGGGCGTTCAGTGACGAAGCGAAGCTCGACGGGGAGATGATCAGGCTCGAGACCTCCGACCTTCCCCGAACGATGGAGGGGCTGTTCGCTTGGGCGAGGGAGGCCGGGATCCCGCTCGGTCAGCTCGTCGTCCGCCAGCCGAACCTGGAGGACGTCTTCCTCGCCCTCACCGGGAGGAGGCTCCGCGAGTGAAGGGGATCCTCCTCCTCAGCCGGGCCCATATCGCGATTTCCCTCAGGGAGAGGGTCACCCTCTTCTGGTTTCTCGTCTTCCCGATCCTCCTCCTTTCGATCCTCGCTTTGATATTCGGAAATTCCGGAGGGGAGGGGAATGTCCGATTCGACATCGCCCTCGTGAACGAGGACAGCGGAGATGGCTTCTCGGGGATGATCGAGCGGGCATTCGGAGAGATGGCCACCCCAGCGGAGGGAGGGGGAGAGGGGATCTTCTCGTTGGCGATACCGAAGAGCGGTCAGGATCGGGGCGCCTTCCTCGAGGAGGAGATGGAGAGGCTCTCCCGCGGTGGTCTAGCGGCGATCCTCGTCATCCCGGCCGGGTTCAACGACGATCTCATCGGCGCGCTAACAGGGGAGGAGCGACCGGCGGTCGATCTCTACTTGAACCGGAACGACCCCGGCTCGCGGATGGCGGGCGGGATCATCGACCAGGTGATCGCCGGGGTTAATCGGGAGATACTGATCAGAAGCGGCCGGCTCGATCCGGAAGGAGAGGTCGAAACGAAGGCCGGCTGGATCGGAGATGGCGAGGAGAGGCCCGGCTACATCGACTTCCTCCTCCCCGGGATCGTCCTGATGGGGTTCTTCACCGCCGGGCTGTTCGGGGTCCCGGGTACGATCCTCTACAGCCGCGACGTGAAGATCCTCAGGCGGTACTGGGTCAGTCCGCTCACCGTCCCCCGTTACGTCGCCGGGTTCGCCATCGGCCACATCGGCCTGTGCACCCTCCAATTCGGGGCGGTCTACACGATCGGGCGCTACGCCTTCGGCGCCCGGCTCGACTTCGCCCGCGTCGACGTCGCCCTCGTCCTTCTCCTCTCCGTCGCCACGTTCATGGCGTTCGGGTTCCTGATAGCATCGATCGCTAGGACGCCCAACGGCGGGATGGCGATCGCGAACATCCTGAACATGCCGATGATGTTCTTAAGCGGCCTGTTCTTTCCGATCACCGGACTGCCCCTCTTCCTCCTCGCCCTCGTCTACGTAAATCCGGTAAGCTACCTGATCGATTCGCTCCGGGCCGGCCTCGGGGTCGGAACAGCGGTCATGCCCGGGTCGCTGAGGCTCGCCGTCCCGCTCGGCTGGATCGCCCTCTCGATCGCCGTAGCTGGGATGAGGCTCCGTTGGGACGTGGAACGATGAGAGGCCTTTCCTCCCTGATCGCAAGCGAGCTGAAGATCACCCTCCGCGATCGGATGGGGCTCTTCTTCACCCTGATCTTTCCATTGATCTTCATCCTCATCTTCGGATTCCTGATGGGCGGGTTCGGCGGGGCAGACAGCGCGGCTCTCGGGACCGCCCTCCTCTCCGAGCGGGATATCGGAAGCCTACAGGAGGCCCTGAAGGATGCCGGGGCCATCGAGGTCGTCCCGTTCGCTACCGAGGAGGAGCTGAGCGACGCGCTTTCCAAGCGGAAGGTCGACTTCGGCCTCATCTGGGACGGAGAGGAGCTCCGGTTCCTCTACGATCCGGCCCGGGTCGAGGGGAACTACGCGTTCCAGCAGCTGGCGCGCGGGATCAGCGCTGAGTTCAACCTCCTCCGCCAGGGGGCGGTCCCTCCGATCGGAATAAGGGAGATCGATGCCGGTGGGATCGAGACGAAGGGATGGTTCAACCTTGTCGTACCCGGGATCATCGCGTTCTCGATCCTGTCGGCCGGGCTGTTCGCCGTCTCCGGCCACATCACCGCCATGAAAGAGCGGCGGATCCTCGACCGGCTGATCGTCACCCCGATGCGCCCCGTCTCCCTCCTCGTTGCGGTCGCCGCCGTCCGGCTGGCGATCGTCTACTTCTCCACCCTGATCACCCTCGGGGTGAGCATCCTCATCTTCGGCCTTGCGTTCCGGGTCGACTGGGCGGGCTACTTCCTGTTCGTCGGATCGGCGACCATCGGGACGATGGGGCTCGGGACGATCATCGCCCTCCTCGTCCGCCGGCCGGCGAGCGCGAGCAACCTCGCCAACGTCCTGGCGATGATCATGCTCTTCCTCTCCGGGATCTATTTCCCGATCGAGGTGATGCCACCCTTCCTCCGCGCCCTCAGCCAGGGCCTCCCGCTGACGCACATGGCCGATGCGATGCGCTACGTCACCGGCGTGACGGAGATGGAGCCGGTCAGGTTCTGGGCGATAACCCTATCCCTCCTCGGGATCGGGATCGTCCTCTTCCCGATCCTCTCCCGCTACGTCGTCCGGCCGTCCCGCTCCTGATCAGAGGATGGTGACCACCCGGATCACCCCGAGCGAGGCGAGGAGGACGACGATCCCGGCGGCGAGGACGCCGAGGACGATCGGGATCGATGCGCGCCGCGGCGGGATCCCGAAGAAGGAAGCGGCGATCGCTCCGGTCCAGGCGCCGGTCCCGGGGAGGGGGATGGCGACGAGGAGGAAGAGGCCGAGCGCTCCGTAGCGGTCGATCGCGCTGGCCCGCCGCCTAACACGGGCGAAGACGGAATCGACGAGCCTCCTGCCGAAGGTCGTCCGCCGGAGGAGCCGCTCCCCAGACCTGAGGCCGAGGAACAGGATCGGGACGACGGTGAGGTTGCC
>QMQL01000173.1 GCA_003650505.1 Candidatus Acetothermia bacterium
ATCCCGTAGGCGCTCCAGCCTCCATCCCGATAGACGTTCAACCCGGCGGCATGCCCGACGAACAGGTACCCGCTTCCACTGGCGATCGCCTCGATCCGGTTCGGCAGGGGGGCGCGCTGGTTGTCGTCGAACGGGAACCGATCGCGGGCGTATCCGACGGTGAACGAGCCGGTGAAATCAGGGAGATTTACGGAGCCGACGAGCCCGCCGACCGTATGCCGGTTCGGCATCGTCCTTGCCCCCTGCGGATCGGCGAGCGAGCTGGGGTCGTCGGCCGCCTCCAACAGCCGACCGATCAGGGAGAATCTCTCCGATAGGGGGAGGTCGAGGAGGAGGCCGTAGAAGTAGCGGGCGTAGTCGGCCCCGCCGCCCAAGCCCCCTGAGAACCGCTCGTAGTCGACCTGGATCACGTCGTTGTCCTCGACCTCGACGAGGAGGATGAGGAGACCGGCCTCGTAGTCGATCATGTAATCCGTGTCGCGGGTGAGGACCTCGCCGTTCAATGTCACCCGCTCGCTTTCGGGGACGAGGGAGAAACCGAGGGAGTAAGTCCCACCGGAGACGGTATAGGAGAACGAGACGCGGATCTCCGGATTCGGGGCGTTGAAGAAGGAATCGGGAAAATCGGCCTCGATTATCCCTTCGTCCGGATATACGGTCACATCGTAATCGGCATAGTCGGGATAGGTGATGGCGGTGAATCCGATCCCGTCGAGGCTCACCTCAACGACGACCGAATCGGTCACGACCCCGGTCTGGCCGAGGTCGTAGAAGCGGTGGCGGACCCCGTCTGTGAGTTCGTACTCCTCGGATCCGACGAGGAGCTTCGCCTGACCTGCAAGGGCGCTTAAGAACGAAACCTCGTATTCGGAGCCGACGTTGAACGGGTACTCCTCCGCGTCCGGACCGGAGAGGCCGTTCTCCAGGTTGTAGGCGTCTATCCCCTCCTTTATCCGCGCGCGGAGGAGATCGTTCGGCGTAACCTTCAATACGAGGGTCTGTCGATCCCCGCCGATCACGGTGAACTTCTTCTCATCGATCTTCTCCTGCTCATTCGCGCTCAACCAATCCACCAAGTAGGAGAGGGAGTACTCGGAGAGGAGGGAGCCGAGCCCGTCGCTTGCCGGGATGAAAAGGGTGACATCGGTGAAGTCCGGAACGTAGGTGATCCCGAGCGGATATCCGTACAGCCCATCGATGTTTCGTGTATACGGCTGGGAAACCCATGGCCGGTCCGGGAGGGAGGCGGAGTAGAGGACCTGGGAGGAGGAGGTCTCCCCGATGAACGTCCGCGACTCGGCTATCCCCTCGAACCGGGATCCGATTGCAGTTATCGTCGCATCACCAATCGTGTAATCGAGCCTCCCCCCCTTCATCTTCCGCCGATGCGCAGCGAACGGGGCGAGCCCCTCCATGGTGAAATCCCCGAACGCCCCGTCCAGCCGATCGGTGTCGAGATAGACGGTCAGGGTCTGCATACTCTCCGGCTGCTGATCGTCGAAATGCCCCTCGATCGTCAGGACGGACAGGGCCTCGCCGTGGATGTCGACCGCTAACGTTTGGTCGAGGCTGATCTGCCCCGGCGCGATCCCGGCTGAGGCAAGCCCGATCGGATCGCCGAATCCGTATCGGATCGTCCACGTCTTCCGCCCCTCGATCTTGGCAGCGAACGGTTCCTCATCCTGGCCGAAGGCGGCGAGGGATGACAGCCCGATCGCAATGATTGTAGCCCCGGCTAGCAGTCCCTTCTTGATCGATTTTTCCATCCGTTCACCTCTTAGAACCTGAGCGATAGGGATACGCGGTGGCTGTCCCCGAGGTCCCCCCGCGTCGCATATGCCCAATCGATCTGAAGCGCGTTGAACCGGATCGACAGACCGAACGTCGGTCCCTCCCCATCGTAGCCGACCCGCGCGCCGAGGCCGCCGATCCACGCCTCGATCCCTCCCGACAGGGAGGAGGCGGATGAGAACAGCCCGGAGGCCTCGAACGCCGCATTCCACAAGACGTCGGGGGCCGGGCTGAGGGTTAAGGCGAGGCCGATCCGGAGCGAGCTATCCCACTGATCGCTCCCGCCCGTGTCGTATTCGATGGGGGAGGAGACTACCCCTTCGTACAGGATGGCGACCCGGACCGCATCCGTCACCACGAGGAGCGCCGGGTCGATCGACCATCCGCTCCCTGTGAACGGGGACGATATGTGGAGGTACCGCCAGCGGACCCCGAACCCGACGCTTCCGAGCGGAACCCCGATAGAAGCGACGATCCCCTGGCTCGCGTAGCTGAACGTTCCCTCACCGACGGATATCGGCCCTGAATCGAGGAAGAGGAGGTCGATCCCGAGATAGGGGACGGCGAAGCCGACCGAACCGTACGCTATCCCTCCGAACCCGCGGGCGAAGATCGACGAGAGGCCGAAACCTTCATACCACCCGAGTGCCGCCGGGTTATAGAAGGCCGCTGACTCATCGTCGACGAGGGCGGAGTACCCGCCTCCCAGCCCCTCCCCGCGACCCGAGATCCCGATATCGAACAGCCCTCCGACGTTCTCATCGGCCGAGGCGATGATCCCGCTGAGGATGACCATCACCGTTACTGCCACGAACCTCCTGAATCCGTTCATCGTTCGATCACCAGCCTCCCGACCGTCGAGGCCCCGCGGTCGGTCACGAGGACGTAGAGGTAGAGCCCGGCGGCGAGTCTCTCCCCCCGCTGCGAGGTGAGGTTCCACGTGTAGTCGCCAGCATCGGGAGGGAGATCGGCCGCGAAGACGAGCCTCCCGCTCACGGTGTAGATCCGGATCGTCGCCCGAGCCGTCCCGCCCGGTACGGCGTAGACGAATCGGGCCTCGTCCTGCGCCGGGTTCTCCACGAGGGAGATCTCCGGCGCCTCCCCCGCCGGCGGTTCGACCGGCTCGGTCGGCTCTACGCTCCCCACCGCCTC
>QMQL01000174.1 GCA_003650505.1 Candidatus Acetothermia bacterium
GAAGTAGACCGGGGTCGCCGCCCCCATCACCCCGCCGGCGCCCCCCTCGCGATCGCCTGCAACAGGATCTACTTCGCCCCCGGCGGGGTGATGGGGGCGGCGACCCCGGTCTACTTCGAATCCGGAGGGATCAGGGAGGCGCCGGAGAAGGTCATCTCCGCGACGCGGAAGCTCTTCGCCGCCACGGCGGAGACGCGCGGCCGCGATCCGGCGATCGCCCAGGCGATGGTCGACCGCTCCGTCTCTATCGGAGGGCTGATCGAGGCGGGAAAGCTCCTCACCCTCACCTCCGAGGAGGCGCTCAAGTGGGGCTACTCCGACGGGGAGGTGGAGGGGATCGATCAGATCCTTGAAGCGGAGGGGATCGCCGGGGTGGGCACCGTCCCGTTCCCCCGCCGGGTGCTCGACTCCGCCCTCGATCTCCTGACGAGCTCTTGGGTAGCGGCGATCCTGATCACCGTCGGGCTCCTCGGCCTGATCGCCGAGATGATGATCCCCGGGTTCGGGGTTCCGGGGATAGTCGGGCTGTCAGCCCTCGGGCTCTTCTTCTGGTCGCACTTCGTCGTCGGGCTCGCCGGCTGGGAATCGGTCCTGTTTCTGTTCGCCGGGATGATCGCCATCCTCCTCGAGGTATTCGTCTTCACCGGTACTACCCTCGGGATCGCCGGCCTGGCCGGATTGGTCCTGCTCGGCCTCGGCTTTTATACCTCGATGCTCGGCCCGCTCGCTGGACAGGCCGAGGCGCTCCATGCGATCCTCGCCGTCTCCCTCGGGATCGCGATCGCGGTCGGGGGAGCGATCTTTCTGATCACGCGCCTTCCCAGGACCCGCCTCCGCTTCGGCGGGGTGATCCTCGCCAACGCGATCACGGGAAGGGCTTACGACGTGAGGAGGAAGCGGCCGACCGGCCGCTGGGTCGGGAAGGTGGGAACAGCGGCGACCGACCTCCGACCAGTCGGGAAGGGGGAGTTCTCGGGCGAGCTCGTCGACGTCGTCTGCGAGGAGGGATTCTTGGATAAGGGTACGACGATCGTTGTGACTAAAGACGAAGGGTATCGGAAAGTGGTGAGAAAAAAGGAGGCCGAGAAATGATTGGAATCATCGTGATTGCGGCACTGGCCCTTCTGGCCCTCTGGCTGTTCTTCTACTTCGTCCCGCTCGGGCTTTGGATCTCCGCCCTGGCGGCGAGCGTACCGATCGGCCCGATGACCTTGATCGGGATGCGGCTGCGGAAGGTGAACCCGGCCGGTGTCATCCGGCCGATGATCACGGCGTGGAAGGCCGGGCTGAAGCTCCCGGTCACCGACCTCGAGGCGCACATCCTCGCCGGCGGGGACGTCGATCGAGTGGTACGGGCCCTGATCTCGGCGGACAAGGCGAACATAGACCTCGACTTCCAACGGGCGGCGGCGATCGACCTCGCCGGAAGGGACGTCTACGGCGCGGTGGCGATGTCGGTTAATCCGCGCGTAATCGAGACCCCGAGGATCGGGGCGGTGGCGAAGGACGGGATCCAGCTGTTCGCGCTTGCTCGGGTCACCGTCCGGGCGAACATCGAGCGGCTCGTCGGTGGGGCGACCGAGGAGACGGTGATCGCCCGCGTCGGCGAGGGGATCGTCTCCGCGATCGGTTCGGCCAAATCGCACAAGGAAGTGCTGGAGAACCCGGACTCGATCTCCAAGGCGGTCCTATCGAAGGGGCTCGACTCGGGGACGGCGTTCGAGCTCCTATCGATCGACATCGCCGATGTCGACGTGGGGAAGAACATCGGCGCCCAACTCCAGGCCGACCAGGCCGAGGCCGATCTCAAGGTGGCCCGAGCCAAGGCCGAGGAGCGGCGGGCGATGGCGATCGCTAGGGAGCAGGAGATGCTCGCCCTCGTTCAGGAACGGCAGGCCGACGTCGTTCAGGCCGAGGCGGAGATTCCCCGGGCGATGGCCGAGGCGTTCCGGAATGGCCAGCTCGGGATCATGGACTACTACAGGATGAAGAACGTCCAGGCCGACACGAAGATGCGCGAGGGGTTCGCCAAGGAAGGGGAGCAGGAGAAGGCGGACAAGAAGAGGGAGATCGCCGGTGAATGATAAGCGCTCCCCCGTTCAATCGGCGAAGGAGATCCTTCGCGACGATCCCCGTCTCGCGATCATCCTCGCCGAGATCCTCGGCCCTCCCCCGGGGCTCGACGCCCCTTCCCCGAAGGAGTGGGAGGAGGAGTAAAGGAATAGGCCGCAGCCCCACGAACGTTGGGAAAATGCCGCCCTACCTCGCTTTCCCGGCCGGTGATCCCCATCCCATTACACGTTGAGCGGACCGGCCGTCCCGGGCCACCTTGAGACCGGCCCGGCCGATCGCGCCCGATCGGCAGCGAGAGATCGTCTTTCTCGCCTTCTACGAGGGGCTCTCCTATCCCGAGATCGCAACGCTCCTCGACATCCCGGCAGGGACGGTGAAGTCGAGGATGTTCCACGCGAAGGGGAAGCTGGCGGAGGCGCTCAGATGATCGACTACAGGGAGGCGCGGGAGCTGATCCCCCGGTACGTGAACGGGCCCCTCGGACGGCGCGGGCGTACCGGAGGAGGCTGATCCGCTCCGGGTCCCGCCCGCCCATGCCGAGGTCCTCTACCGGGCGCACAAGGGGCCGGGCCTGTTTACCCTGGCGTCATCCCGGTCCATTCGGGCTCTCCGCTCCGGCTAGAGGGCGGACGGAAGCTCGGTCAGGTCCCGTATCGTCCGATCCGGCGTGTGAAGGGGCGAGATCGGGACCTGCTCGGCGTAGGGGCCTAACAGGACGCGCACCGTCTTCATCCCGATCAGCTTCGCCGGGAGGACGTCGGAATCGAGCCTGGCCCCGACCATCGCCGCCTCCTCGGGCGGGATCGACAGGCTGTCCAGGATCATCCGGAAGAAGGGCGGATCCGGCTTGGATACGCCCATCGCCTC
>QMQL01000175.1 GCA_003650505.1 Candidatus Acetothermia bacterium
AACGGGACCCTAGAGGAGACCTACTCCGGCCAGCGGGTGGTGATGGCGTTCGGGCAACAGGAGAGGGCCCTCTCCCGGTTCGATCGCCACAACGACACCGTCCGGAGGGTCGGGATCCACGCGATGACCTATGCGTTGCTCGTCATGCCGATGATGGGGATCCTTTCGAACGCCAACATCGCCGTAGTCGCCGGCCTCGGCGGGTTCCTCACGGTGAAGGGGCTGGCGACGGTCGGGACGATCGCCGCGTTCATCACCTACTCGCGGAGGTTCGCCGAGCCGCTCCGCCAGCTCGGCCAGCTCTACAACCAGGTCCAGCAGGCGTTCGCCGGAGCCGAGAGGATCTTCGAGATGCTCGACACCCCGCCCGACCTGACCGACAGGCCGGGCGCGATCGAGCTCGGCGAGGTGAGGGGAGAGGTCTCCTTCGATAACGTGACGTTCTCCTATGTCCTCGGTGTCCCGGTCCTGAAGGGGATCGACCTCCACGCCGATCCGGGCCAGACGATCGCCCTCGTCGGTCCGACCGGCGCGGGGAAGACGACGATCGTCAACCTCCTCTCCCGGTTCTACGAGCCGGATGAAGGGACGATCAGGATCGATGGGATCGACATCCGGAACGTCACCAAGGACTCCCTACGGAGGCAGCTCGGGGTCGTCCTCCAGCAGACCTTCCTGTTCGCGGAGAGCGTGATGGAGAACATCCGCTACGGGAGGCTCGACGCGACCGACGAGGAGGTGATCGAGGCGGCCAGGCTGGCGAACGCCGATCGGTTCATCCGACGCCTCCCCGAGGGCTACGCCACCGAGCTCTCGGAGCGGGGGGCGAACCTCTCCGAAGGGCAGCGTCAGCTGATCGCGATAGCGCGGGCGATCCTCGCCGATCCGCGGATCCTCGTCCTCGACGAGGCGACGAGCTCGGTCGACACCCGGACCGAGGTGCATATCCAGGAGGCCCTCCGCGGTCTGATGAAGGGGAGGACGAGCTTCGTCATCGCCCACCGGCTCTCCACGATCCGCAATGCCGATAAGGTCGTAGTGATCGAAGAAGGGAGGATCGTCGAGCAGGGGACGCACGACGAGCTGCTGGAGAGGGGCGGGGCGTACCACAGGCTGTACATGAGCCAGTTCCGCGGGGAGAGGAAGGCGGGGGAACGGTCGCACACGATTTCTCCATGAGGGGATGATAACCTTGGGATCAAGGAGGAGAAGATGAATAGGAAAACAGGAATGATCATCGCGTTCGTGATGGTGGCGATCTCGCTCTCTGCATCGGCTCAGTCGGATCTCGCCGCCTTCCCGGTCGGGACGACGACGATGGTCTACGAGGTGGTCTCAGAGGGGATCGGCCAGCCCCAGACCCTGACCCTCGTCGTGACGGTCCATGGGGACGACCTGTACACCGTCAGTATGACGACCGAGGCGACGGGAACGGAGGATGAGCTCGCCGCCGGGTTCGGGTTCATCTTCGGGGCGGCGTCGGTCTCATCGGGGGGAGGGAGGGACGTCAACTACTCCTCGATCCAGGCGCTGATCGACCAGCGGAACCGCCTCCAGGCCGGCGCGGACTACGCCCTCCCCGGCGCGGATTTCGTCGACGTTGTTGCGGTGACGATCGCCGGGGTCGACTCCCTCGAGGGGACGATCGTCGATTCCGAGAACCCGGATTCGCGGACGACGATCGCGTTTGCCCTGACCGATCCGGTCTACATCTCTCCTAGGATAGTCGTCGAGGAGCTCCGGGACGGTGAGTGGGTCGAGACCTTCCGGATGGAGCTTGTCGGATACGGCTACGAGGCGGGTGAGGATTGATCATGCCGCTTCTCGATCTTAAGGGGGTGACCAAGGACTACCGGATGGGGAAGGTCGTCGTCCGGGCCCTCCGCGGCCTCGACCTTGCGATCTCCCCGGGCGAGATCGTCGCGATCATGGGGCCGTCCGGCTCGGGGAAATCGACCCTGATGCACATCCTCGGCGCCCTCGACACCCCGACCGGGGGTAGGGCGATGATCGACAGGAGGGACCTGACCGAGCTTCGCGAGAGGGATCTCGTCCGGCTCCGCGGGAGGAGGATCGGGTTCGTATTTCAGACCTTCAACCTGATCCAGACCCTCTCGGCGCAGCGGAACGTCGAGCTCCCGATGATCTTTCAGGGAGTGAGAAGATCGGAGCGCGCCCGGCGGGCGAAGGAGCTCCTCGAGAAGGTCGGCCTGGGGGAGAGGCGGGCCCATAAACCGAGCGAGCTGTCCGGCGGAGAGCGGCAGCGGGTGGCGATCGCCCGCGCCCTCGCTAACGATCCGGAGATCATCCTCGCCGACGAGCCGACCGGGAACCTCGACTCGGAGAGCGGGGCGCAGATCCTCGCCCTCCTCGAGCGGCTGAGCCGGGAGGACGGGAAGACGGTGATCATCGTCACCCACGATCCGGAGGCGGCTGCGATCGCCGATCGGATCATCAGGCTGAAGGACGGGAGGGTGATCGGAGATGATCGGGATGCTTAAGGACTTCCTCCTCCTCGCCGGCCAGAGCATCCTCCATCGGAAGATGCGGAGCTGGCTGACGGTGATCGGGGTCTTCATCGGGATCACCGCCGTCGTCGCCCTGATCTCGATCGGGCTCGGGCTGAACAAGACGATCGACGAGCAGGTCTCGAAGGTCTTCGGGGTCGACACGTTCATGCTCGTCTCCGAGGGGGCGTTCGGCCCAGGGAGGAACGGCGGGGCCGCAAGTGAGTACGCCCTCGACCTCGACGCCCTCCGTTCGATCGACGGGGTGAAGGTCGCCGCCGCCCTTAGGGAGAGGACGGGGTTCGTCGTCGGGCCGACCGGTCCGGACGGGAAGGCGAAACAGGGGTTCCTGACGGTGATGGGGCTCTCATCTGAGTTGATGACCGATTTCTCCTCGTTCACCGGCCCGCTCGACGTCG
>QMQL01000176.1 GCA_003650505.1 Candidatus Acetothermia bacterium
GAGGAGGGACGGGCTCCCCGCCGCCCCGTGCAGCCCACGCCTATGCATCGGCCCGGCGGAGGGGTCGCCGGCCCGGGGGAGATCCCCGACGTCCTCGAGGACGGCGGGTATCTCCCCCGGGCCGGCTACCTCTCCGACGGGCTGATGCATAGGATTGGGCTGCACGGGAAGTCGGTGATCCCGTTCATCCTCGGCTATGGATGCAGCGTCCCCGCCGTGATGGCGACGAGGATACTCGACTCGTGGCGCGATCGGTTCATCACCGCGATGATCGCCGTCATGGTTCCGTGCGTCGCCCGGGCGACGATCATCTTCGGGCTGATCGGCTATTTCCTCGGCCCCCACCTTGCGTTCCTTCTCTACGTCATAAACGTCCTCGTCATCGCCGGAGCAGGGAAGATCATGACCGTCATCTTCCCCCGCGTCACCCCCGGCTTGATCCTCGAGATCCCCTCCTACAAGATCCCCTCCATCCGGGTCGTCGGGGCGAAGGTCTGGCTCCGGATCCGCGAGTTCATCGTCGTCGCCTTCCCGATCCTGATCGGGGGGAGCCTCCTGCTCAGCATCCTCGAATACGCGCATCTGAACCGATACCTGAACCTCGCCGTTTCCCCGATAACCTGGTCCCTCGGCCTCCCGCTCGCCATCGGGGTTCCGTTGATCTTCGGGATATTCCGGAAGGAGCTCGCGTTGATCATGCTCTTCCAGGCCCTCGGGACGGCGCAGGTCGCCTCGGTCCTCACCCCGGGCCAGATGATGACGTTCGCCCTGTTCACGATCTTCTACATCCCTTGCATAGCAACGATCGCTGTCTTGAAGCGGGAGTTCGGTTGGGGAAGGACAGGGCTGATCCTCGCGGTGACGACCTCGATCGCCCTCCTCACCGGCCTGATCGCCCGCGGGATCGCCGCCCTGATATCTTAGCCGACGTCGGTCACCCAAGAATTGGTGACCAATTTCCGGTAGTCCGGCTCCGGATGCGTGCGTGCTGATCCGAACGGGGGACAGAATAGAGCGGAAGGGAGATAAAGATGAGGAAGGCACTCCTGTTCTGTCTTGCGATCGGCGCAATTGCGATCTGCGGTTGCACGCCGATTGAAAATCTTCTGACCGGCGACCGGCCGCCGACAGCAACGATCGTCGTCTCACCGGCGAGTGGTCCGGCCCCTCTCCGGGTCTTCTTGAGCGGCGCGGGCTCGAGCGACGATCGGGCAATCGTCTCCTACACTTGGGATTTCGGAGATGGCGCAACCGAAACGACGGATACCCCATCGATCGAGCATCTCTACGGGACGCCGGGGGAGTACGAGGCCCGGTTGACGGTGACCGACGATTCCGGCCAGTCCGAGACGGCGGGTGTCCCTGTGAACGTACTGAACTCCCCCCCGATCGTCAGTTTCCGGATGTCGAGCGACGCACCCCTTCCCGGCCAGACGGTCTCATTCGACGGGTCGGGCTCCTTCGACCCGGACGGTTCGATCGTAGATTTCACCTGGAATTTCGGCGACGGGACATCGGGGAGAGGGGAGCGGGTCTGGCACGCCTACGATGCGCTCGGGATCTACACGGTCCGGCTGACGGTGACCGACGATTCCGGGGGTTCGAGCTCGCTCACCCACACGGTCGACGTCCATACCGGCTCACCGGGCGGATGCACCGGTGGGGGAGGGATCTGCCTCGGCCGGTTCATCCCCTAGCCGAACAGGGAGACGATGATCACGGCGGCGAAGGCGAGGACCCCGCCGATCGCCGTCCGGATGGTCAGCCGTTCCCCGAGGAAGGCGATGCTCATCAATACCGTGAACAGGACGCTCGTCCCCGATATCGGCGATAGCAGGCTCGCCGGCGCGTGACGGAGCGCGGTCAGCCACAGGATCCAGCCGGCGAAATACCCGAAGAACGCCGATAGGAGAGCGATGAACAGCCCGCTCCGGGTGACGGAGATCCTCTTCCTCACCAGGCCGGGGAGGACGACGATCCCCCACCAGATCCCGGCCGAACCGGCGAACAGGAGTTCGTAGGCGATCGGGCTCATCCCTCCCTCCAGGCAGTACTTCGTCGGGACGGCGGAGGCGAACCCCAACAGGGCGCCGGCCCCGAGGGCGGCGATGACGGGGAGGATCCTCCGCCCATCGGCGCTCCCCTTCCGCTCGAACATCAGGTACGCGCCGAGGACGACGAGCCCCGCAGCGATGAACGAAGCGAGGGTCGGAGGCTCATGCAGGACGATAACCGCGCTCGCCACCGCCCAGAACGGGCTCGTATTCGAGAGTATCGAAGCGCGGTGGAGCGGGCCGTTGGAGATGGCGTAGTAGAAGAGGGCGGTCCCCAGAAACGCGTTCAAGAAGCTCCCCGCGCTCGCGACGAGGATCAGCTTAGCCGACCCAAACTGAAGACCCTTGGTCAAGAAGGCGTAGGGGATGATGAAGAGAAGCCCCATCCAGGGCCGGATTGCGGCGAACCCGATCCTGCTCATCCGCTCGAGGCCGAGCTTCATCAAGACCGACGTCAGTGCCCAGGAAAGGGCCGAACCGAGCGTCAATAGGATTGCTGTGATACCCACCCGACCTCCGATCCCCGGATGACGGACCCGAATTGTACCCGCAAGGGCCGGAGAAACCGACCCGGCTTGCTCCGGTAGATATTGCCGGATGGAACAATCGCCCTATACTGGTGAAGATCCGAGCGCGAAAACGGCGTGGGGCCGCTTGGGCGTCGGATCCGAGAAGAGACAGAAGGAGGGATGGGAATGAAACGATCCGTATTTCTAGTCATCGCCCTTGGCATCATCGCGGCAATGATCGGTCCATCCGCGTTCGGACAGATCGAGGGGATCCCCGGCTACGTCGCCACCGACCTTCAGCTGATCAGCCAGGAGAGCAGACCGTACTGGTCGGAGGCGTGGACCGGC
>QMQL01000177.1 GCA_003650505.1 Candidatus Acetothermia bacterium
AAACAGCTAAAGGCGATCGCGGTTAAGGGGAGAAAGAGGGTCCCGGTTCACGATGAACACGGACTGTTACAGGCGTCCAAACAACGTTTCCAAGAGATCTACGCTGCGGCGAAGGACGGCCTCCGCCAGCATGGGACACCGGAGCTGTGTATCACCGCAGAAGGGTTCGGCGACATGCCGATCAAGTACTGGACAGGGGATACCTGGCCCGAAGGAGCGGCAAGGATCGGTGCTCCACGTTACACCGAGTTCCTGCACGCTCGCCCCTTGCCGTGTGCTAACTGTCCTATCGGTTGTCACCGTCATATCCAGGTCAATGGTGAGGGCTACGCGTTGGAAGGACCAGGGCCGGAGTACGAAACCCTGGGGATGTTGGGGAGCAATCTGTTAGTCGACGACCTGGGGGCGATCGCCGTGGCCAACGATCTCTGCAATCGCTTGGGGATCGACACGATCTCCGCGGGAGCGAGCGTGGGCCTGGCCATGGAGTGCTACGAGAAAGGCTGGCTCACCAAGGAGCAAACCGGAATCGACCTGACATGGGGGAACGGCGAGGCGATGATCGCGATGATCGAACAGCTAGGGAATCGCACTGGTTTCTTGGGAGAAACATTTGCCGAGGGAACCCTCTCCGCCGCGCGGCAGATTCACCCCGATGCTGTACTGTTAGTGGTACACGTCAAGGGGTTGGATTACCCGGCCCATGACGCCCGCTCCAGCTTCAGCCTGGCCATCAACTACGCCACCGGCACCCGCGGCGCCTGCCACATGCGAGGGGTGACCGAAGACGTAGAGATGGGAGGGCTGCTCATCCCCGAGTTGGGGATCGTCGAGGGGTGGTCAGAGTTCTTCTCCCCTTACAACAAGGCAGAGCTGACCGTTCTGCTGCAGGACCTGAGCGCGTGGATGAACTCGCTCGTCATCTGCACGTTTATGGCCGACGGCGGCGGCCTCTCCCTTTCTCATCTGGTGGAGATGTTCAACCTGATAACCGGCTGGGATTGGGATATCGACGATGTGATGAGAAGCGGCACGCGGATCTTCACCCTGCAGCGGCTGGTCAACCTGCGCGATGGCCACAGTCGCGAGACGGATACCATTCCGTACAAGATGACCGTTCCGGCCAAGGAAGGGTTCCGTGCCGGCAAGACGCCGACACCGTTTTCTTCCTACCTCGATCGTTACTACTCCCTGCGCGGTTGGGACTCCTCGGGAAGGCCGACGGCGAAGATTCTAGCGGAGCTGGGCTTAGAGCTCGCTTGTTGATATTTTGCTTGGTGGTGGTCTGCTCCTTAAGACTGCGCCACTTGTGAGAAACTCGATGCCTTCTTGCTTCGATGCTCCTTTGCACTCCCAAAGCATCACCTTCGGCCGCTGCAGTGCGTGTTCACATCCCAATTGGATCTGGTAAAAAAGTCCCCTTCATCCTCTTCCGGAATCTTCGTCCAGATGGACATGTACAAGCTCCGGAGTCGGGTCGAACACTTGGGGACATGTCACACGTTTCAACGATTCATGCAGAATCCGGCTTCGTATCACGCCGCTTCTTCAGCCTGGACACCAGCCGCACTAGCAAAGCCAAGCCGTAGAGAATCGCGCCAAGCGGCAAGAAGAGCGCCAATCCTCCAACAGTCTGGGTTGCCCAATACCGTCTGGTTGCTGACCGCAGGCTCTTTGAAGGGATCATGTCCTTGAGGAAGATGGCGCGCTCACCCTCTTGTAGCGCTTCGATGACATCGATCTGGATCGGCTCGCCGAAGTGCGAGAGCAGGTAGATGTGCGCTTCACGATTCGTTAGGTCATACGCCGTTGAGTACACGGTGTAGCTACCGCCGAGGAAGTAGGCTCTCTGTCGTGCCACAGCCGCCAATACCTCGCTGAATGAGCTTATGGTAAGTATGGCGTCATCTGTTATTGTCGCAAGCATCTCCTCGGCAGTCGTATGTCGGCGAAAGCTATCTCGTCCGATGAACTGGTTTGGATCCGCTACATTGAACGTGGCAGCGACCAAGTAGTCCGATTCCGGTGTACGCGTCGTAATGACCATCTCGCCACCTATCCCGGGACTGATGATCGCTGAGTTACCAGTTGCGTCTGCGTACTGAATCTGAAACCAGCATGATGGGAAGTCAAACTGCAAGGTAAGGTCGATTGCTTCTTCCACCGTTGCGGCATTCCTCAGGATTCGATCATAGAAGCTGTCGCGACCGTGAAGGAACGGGCGTTCGGGATGTCGATTCATGGATACATCGGGAACAGCAGTAAGGGCGTATGCCAACCCCTGATCGTTCATCCCTGCTTGAAAACTCCGGTACTTGCCCTGCCAAAGCCATCCCAGGTGCATTCTTCCGTAATTGCCTGCCGATGCAGGAAGGAAGAACACTATGCCACCCGCAGGGTTCCTGGCGAGGGGATGATCTGCTCCTGCGTCTTCGCTGTCCCCGAGTATCACAAGGTGATCAGTCATCGCCATAAAGCTGGTGCAAGCGAGACTCATCTGAGAAAGCGCGGACGGAATGCCTATGAAGAGGATTGTAGCAACACCAGTCACTAGCACTCGTACATGACGCATCTTCACAGCGATTCCTTCACGGATGTACCTCAGCTTGAGTTCTGTCACCGGGCACGCTTGTTCTCCCCGTACATGAGAGTGAAGAAGGTTCCTAGAAGGAAGAACATGAGGGCTTTAAGTCCTTCCTCGAGGAGGGTGCCTCCGGCGACATAAGCCTTGAGAAAGATTCCGGCCGAGATCAGCGTGCCAATACTGAGAACGAAGAAGAACCATCGAAGACCTGTTGGTATTCCGGCTATGTCAAGTTTTGTGTGTAAATTGCTTCTTCAAGCGACAGGCTGAAGCACGTCCTCCTTCTGTGGTTCTTCGGCCGTCTCGGTCTGTGTCATTGTCAGATAC
>QMQL01000178.1 GCA_003650505.1 Candidatus Acetothermia bacterium
ACGATCGACGCTGCCGCCGCCGCTGCGGTCATCCGGAGCCTCGAGGGGGTCCGGATCGTCATCCCGATGCACTTCAAGACCGATCGGATCCCCGACTGGCCGATCGAGACGGTGGAGCGGTTCGCGGGGATGATGGAGAATGTGAAACGGATCGGATCGGCGAGCGTGACGGTCGCTCCCGATACGATCCCCGTATCGAGGGAGGTGTGGATTCTCAAACATGCTTAGCGTATCGAATCGGACGGCCCAGCTCGAAGGCTCGCCGATCCGGCGGTTGGCCCCCCTTGCGGTCGCCGCCAAGAAGGCAGGAAAGACGGTCTATCATCTGAACATCGGACAGCCGGACATCCCGACCCCCCGTTCGTTCATGGACGGGGTGAAGGACGCCCCGATCGATGTCCTCTCCTACAGCCCATCGCGGGGTATCGCCGAGACGCGGGAGGCGTTCGTCCGCTACTACGCCTCCTTCGGGATCGATCTCGATCCTGAGGAACTCTCTGTGACGATCGGCGGGAGCGAGGGGTTCACGTTCGCCATCCAGACGGCGTGCAATCCCGGGGACGAGATCCTCATCCCCGAGCCGTTCTATCCCAACTACAAGGGGCAGGCCCTCGTTCACGGGGTGAAGGTCGTTCCGATCACGACAAGGATCGAGGACGGGTTTCATCTCCCCCCGATCGAGGGGATAGAGCGGCTGATCACCGATCGGACGCGGGCGATCCTCTTCTCGAACCCGGCGAACCCGACCGGGGTCGCCTACAGGCGGGAGGAGCTGGAGGGGCTGGCGAAGCTCGCTACCGAACACGACCTCTTCGTCATCTCGGATGAGCCTTACCGCGAGCTGACCTACGACGGCGAGGCGGTGAGCATCCTGTCGCTCCCCGAGCTTCGCGAGCATGCGATCCTCGTCGATTCGATCTCCAAGCGGATCTCGGCCTGCGGGGCGAGGCTCGGCTGCATCGCGAGCCGGAACAAGGACGTGATCTCTGCGATCGACAAGCTCTCCCAGATCCGGCTCTCGCCGCCGACCTTCAGCCAGTACGGGCTGATCGCCTTCCTCCGCGATCCGGGATACAAGGAGACGATCGGTCGGATGGTGGCGAAGTTCCGCTCGCGGCGCGACACCCTGTTCGATGCCCTCGGGACGATCCCCGGCGCTGTGTTGCGGAAGCCGGAGGGGGCGTTCTACATCTTCGTCAAGTTCACCCAGATCGATGATTCCGAGGCGTTCGCCCGGTTCATGCTGACCGATTTCGACATGGACGGTGAAACGGTGATGGTCGCCCCCGGTGCCGGCTTCTACGCGACGGAGGGGAAGGGGTCAAACGAGGTCCGCCTCGCTTATGTCCTCGAGGAGGAGAAATTGATCCGCGCCGTCTCCGTCCTCCGGGCCGGCCTCGAGGCCTACGTCAATAGGAGAGCGGAGGCGACGGTCGAGATTCGATGAAGGAGCGCCTCGACAAGGTGATCAAGCGCCGTCGGCTGATCCGGAGCCGGTCACGCGCTCAGCGGATGATCGAGGCCGGTCGGGTGAAGGTCGACGGGATCGTAATCACGCGCCCCGGCCATCCGATCGATCCCGAGGCGGAAATAGAGATCCTCGCCTACGAGAAGTACGTCAGCCGGGCCGGGGAGAAGCTCGAGGCGGCCCTTGAGGCGTTCCGGATCGACTCGCGGGGGATGGTCTGCCTCGACATCGGGGCCTCGACCGGCGGGTTCACCGACTGTCTCCTCCAGCACGGGGCAGCGAAGGTCTACGCCGTCGACGTCGGCCACGACCAGCTCCATCCGAACCTCCGCCGCGACCCGCGCGTGATCGTCCGCGAGGGGTTGAACGCCCGCTACCTCGAGCCCGGTGACATCGGCGAGGAGGTCGATCTCGCTGCGATCGACGTCTCGTTCATCTCGCTCCGGTTGATCCTCCCTCCGCTGGAGGAGATCCTCGCCGGAAGCGGCGTGATTGTCGCCCTGTTCAAGCCCCAGTTCGAGGTGGGAAAGGACCTCCTCCCCTCCGATGGGGTGGTGAAGGAGCGGGAGGTCCGGGAGGCCGCCCTCGCAGCGTTTACGCGGTTTCTCGAGGAAGAGACCCCGTGGACCGTTGCGGCGGAGTTTCGATCTCCGATCCCTGGGAAGGGCGGGAACGAGGAGCACTTCCTCCTCCTTCGTCGGGCTTCATCCTGACTTAAGCCAGGCGAGGAGATCGTCGACCGGCCGGGTGTTCAAGACGTCCTTCCCCTCGGCCCAGCCGCGCCGGGCGGTGAGGAGGCCGTACTCCATGAACCCGAGGTGCTCGATCGTATGCGCATCGGTCCCGATCGCGAGTGTCGCACCGATGTCGATCGCCCGGCGGATCAGATCGGCGTTCAGGGCGAGCGTGATCGGGTTGGCGTTCACCTCCAGCGCCGTTCTCGCCTTTACTCCGCGGTGGAAGACCTCGTCCCAGTCGGCCTCGTACCCCGGCCGTTCCCCGATCTTCCTCCCGGTCGGATGGGCGATGACATCGACGTTCGGGTTCTCGATCGCGCGGATAAGGCGCTTTGTCATCTCATCCCGGCTGAGATGGAAGTGGGAATGGATCGCGGCGATCACGATATCGAGCTCTTTCAGGATCCGATCCGGAACATCGAGGGACCCGTCCCGGAGGATGTTCGCCTCGACCCCAGCTAGCACCCTGAACCCCGCGAGCTTCTCGTTCACGGCTGCGATCTCGTCGAGTTGCCTGCTCAGTTCATCGGGCGAAACCCCGCCGATCATCTCGGAGAAGCGCGCATGATCGGTGATCGCTATGTACGAGAGGCCGCGTTCCCTCGCCGCTTCGACCATCTCCTCGAGGCTCGCCTTCCCGTCCGACCACGTCGTGTGGATATGCAGATCTCCACGGATCTCGGGGAGGGAGACGAGG
>QMQL01000179.1 GCA_003650505.1 Candidatus Acetothermia bacterium
ATCCAACGCGATGTGCGCGATCTGGCGAGAATCCGCGCTCTGGATGTACTTCCACGCCTGCTCTCTCTTGCTGCCGGACAGACCGCCCAACTGCTCAACGTCTCCGATCTAGCGAGTCCGTTTCAATTGAGCCGGCCGACGATTCGTGAATATGTGATACTGCTTGAGCGCATCTTCCTGTTGGACATCCTACCGCCGTGGCACAGCAACAGAATAAGCCGGCTGGTCAAGACGCCCAAGGTTCACGTGGGGGATACCGGGGTGGCTTGCGCGCTGCTTGGGCTCGACGCGCGGAGCCTTTCCCACGATCGTGAGACCCTTGGCCATCTCGTTGAGACATTCGTGTTCCAAGAACTGCGCCGCCAGGCCACTTGGCACAGAGCGGAGATCCATTTCTATCACTTCCGCAAACCGCCTGAAGAAGCTGATCGACATGGGCGCGCCCGAGGTAATCCTCCGGAACGAGAGGAGGATGCTCCAGGAGGCGGTCGATGCCCTGATCCACAACGAGAAGAAGGAAAACCCGATCAAGGGGCGGGACAACCGGCCGCTCAAGTCGCTCTCCGAGCGGATCCATGGGAAGCACGGGCGCTTGCGTCGGAACCTCCTCGGCCGCCGCGTCGACTACTCGGGCCGGGCGGTCATCGTCGTAGATCCGAAGCTGAAGCTCTCCCAGTGCGGGATCCCGAAGAAGATGGCCCTCGAGCTGTTTAAGCCGTTCATCCTTCATTATCTGGAGACGACGACCTTCTCCGACTTCGATGAGATCAAGAATCGGGCCCTAATGGGGGAGATGCCCGAGGTTTGGGATATCCTCGATAAGTTGATCAAGGAACATCCGGTCCTCCTCAATCGGGCCCCGACCCTCCATCGTCTCTCCATGCAGGCGTTCGAACCCGTTTTGGTCGATGGGGAAGCGATCCACATCCACCCGCTCGTCTGCCCACCGTACAACGCCGACTTCGATGGAGACCAGATGGCCGTCCACCTCCCCCTCTCCCCGGAGGCGATCGCAGAGGCGCGGGAGCTGATGGCCGCACCGCGGAACATCCTCTCCCCGGCGAACGGGGAGCCGCTCAGCCTTCCGACCCAGGACCCGATCTACGCCTACTATTACCTCACTGTCCTCGACGAGGAGGGGAAGGGGGCGGGGAAGGCGTTCCGCGACATCGACGAGGCGCGGAAGGCGTACGAGGGGGGTATCATCGACATCCATAGTCCGGTGAAGATCAGGATCGACGGGAAGGTGGTCGATACGACCCTCGGCCGGGCGGAGCTGAACCTGATACTCCCAGAGGATATCCGCGATTACAACAACATCATTGATCGCCGGGCCGTCAAGCGGATCGTGATGGAGTGCTACCATCGCTACGGGTGGGAAAAAGCGGCCCAGGTCCTCGACGACCTGAAGGACCTCGGGTTCAAGTACGCCACCCTCTCCGGCCTGACGATCTCGCTCAAGGACTGCCTGATCCCGGAGGAGAAGGAGGAGATAATCCGAAACTCCCTCGCCGCGGTCCAGCGGATCGAGACGATGTACAGGATGGGATTGGCCACCGACGAGGAGCGGCGTAACGCCGTGATCCGGATCTGGCGCCGGACGGTCGATGAGGTGGAGAGGGTGACGATGGAGAACCTCCGCCGGCACAAGTTCAATCCGGTGTACGGGATGGTGACCTCCGGCGCACGCGGCGGGCCGGATCAGGTGAAGCAGCTCTCCGGGATGCGGGGGCCGATGGCCGGTCCTTCCGGTGAGATCATCGAGCGGCCGGTGATCTCCAACTTCCGCGAGGGGCTCGACATGATGGAATACTTCATTTCGACCCACGGCGGACGGAAGGGGGCGGCGGACACAGCCCTCAAGACCGCCGATTCCGGCTACCTGACGCGCCGGCTCGTCGATGCCTCCTCGGACACGATAGTCAAGGCCGTCGATTGCGGGACGAGCCAGGGGATCGACATCGATCCGCTCCGGTTCAGCAAGACGGAGATCATGGAGTCGATCGAGGACCGGATCTACGGCCGGGTGACCGCACAGCCGGTCCTCGATCCGAGCACCGGCGAGGTCATCGTCGAGGCGAATCAGTGGATCACCCGCGAGATCGCCTCCCACCTCGGGCAACTGGAGTGTGAACTCTCGATCGGGAGCCCGGCGGCGCGCGAGAAGGTGATCGGTACGAAGAGCGTCGAGGAGATAACCGATCCCAAGGGAGGGCGGGTCCTCGTCAAGGCGGACGAGGTCCTGACCGCGCGGTTGGTGGAGATCATCCGGAAGGCGGGGATAAAACGGGTCCGCGTCCGGCCCCGGATCGTCATCCGCTCGGCGATGACCTGCGAGCTTCCGGGTGGGGTATGTCAACTCTGCTACGGCTACGACATGAGCAATCACAAACCGGTCGAGCTCGGGACGGCGATCGGGGTGATCGCCGCCCAGTCGGTCGGCGAGCCGGGGACGCAGCTGACGATGCGGACGTTCCACACCGGCGGGGTCGCCGGCGAGGACATAACCCAGGGCCTCCCCCGGGCCGAGGAGCTGTTCGAGGCGCGGAAGGCGACGAAGGGAGGGGAGGCGGGGATCTCTCCGCTCGATGGGTATGTAACGAACATCACCTCCAGCGCGACCGGCGGGGATCGGGTCGAGATCACCGGTGAACCGCGGAGTGCCATGATCCCCGTTGAGATCCTCGCCGCGGCCGAAGGGGAGGAGGTCGATATCTCATCCCTGATCGCCCCGGCCAGCCCGTGCACCGGAGAGGTCTATCTGATCTCCGATCCGGACGGGAGGGAGGAGTTGATGATCATCGACACCTCCTCCGGGGATCGCTCGTATCCGCTCCCTGTTGGGGCGACGCCGAAGGTGAAGACCGGCGATAGGGTCTCAGAGGGGGATCAACTGACC
>QMQL01000180.1 GCA_003650505.1 Candidatus Acetothermia bacterium
CGATCAGACTGTTAAGGTTTACCGTGACATTTTGGGTAACAAATCCGTTTTGGAACACCATAGCCAAGTGCAATACGAAGATAATGAATCGCAGGATTTACATACTATTAGAGCCCGTTTAGCGACTGAAAACTGGGATGCACCATTGATTGTCACTACCACCGTCCAGCTGTTTGAAAGTTTATTTAGCAACCGTCCCGGACGTACTCGCAAACTCCATAATTTAGCTAAGAGCGTGATCGTACTCGACGAAGTTCAGACCCTTCCACCTGAAATGTTAGAGCCAACCCTCGATGTGCTGCGCTCTCTGGTCGAGGATTACGGTGTGAGTCTAGAAGCGGTTTCAAAACCCTGCTCAGTGGGATACACTAGGAGGTATGAGGGGGTATGAAGTTACAGACGAGCAGTGGGAGCGGATCAAGTCTTTGCTCCCCAAGCAGGGAAAAGTGGGGCGCCCACGTGCGGATGATCGTATGGTATTAAACGGCATTTTGTACGTGTTGCGCACTGGATGTCGGTGGAAGGATATGCCACGGGAGTACGGAGCGTACGTGACTGCGTGGCGAAGGCTGAAGCGGTGGCAACAGGAAGGAGTGTGGACCCAAATCTGGCAAACACTTCTTGCCAATTTAGACGAAGAGGGGAAGATCAAGTGGGCGCGGGCATTTCTTGACGGGAGCTTTGTCCCAGCAAAAAAGGGGGAGAAGAAATCGGTCTAACGAAGGTAGGAAAGGGGACAAAGCAAATGGTGGCCACAGACGGGGAAGGGATACCGCTTGCGTTTCTTCTTGCAGCCGCTAACCACGCCGAAGTGAAGTTAGCACCGGGGACTCTGGATCGGGTTCGTGTTCCTCGGCGGCAGGGTCGTCCCCGGAAACGTCCGGAGAAACTGGTGGCTGATCGGGCATACGACTCAGACTCTTTTCGTGCGTGGCTGCGGAGGAAAGGAGTACGTCCGTGTATCCCACCGCGCAAGAACCGCAAAGATAAGAGGCGACGCAAGACATGGGAGCAAGAATACAAGGAACGTTGGCGTGTGGAAAGAACATTTGCTTGGCTGGGAAACTATCGGAGGTTGTCGCTGCGGTATGAGAGATCACTCGTGGTGTATGAGGGATTCTTCACTATCGCTTGTATCATGATCTGTCTCGGAAGACTTTTGAAATGACTTCTACGGCCGTGCTTGGCCACATGGTAAAGAGCTACGTGGCTCCCTTTGCCGCGATGAGGTGCATCAATAAACCCGGCTTTGCGCAGTACCCGTAGGACTTCCGCTGAAGAAACTGACGGCAGATTAACCATTAAGAGGCTTTTACCTCAAGGACTGAAGTGAACTTCTCTTCGCCGGACAGGATTCCCTTCAAGTCATCGAGCATGCCAAGGGATTTTGCATTTTCCAAGTAGAGCTCGGTTGCTTCTTTTAGATTGGCGAGCGCTTCGGATGGAGAATCACCTGCGCTTGCTACTCCTAGTTCGGAGCATTTGGCGACGTATCCCTCGGGTTCTTTCCAGATAGTTGCTGTAAGCCGGTAGGTTTTCATCATCCGTTAGCCTCCATTTTGGAACGCTACTCCCATTACGACTGATTGTCAATGGATCTTCGGGAGTCTGGATCTCCGGGCGTCTGGTCCTGCATTCCAACATTAAGGCTCCCTGAATTTCCTTGCGGATCGCACCCCCACCCTGAGCCTCCCCTTGAAGGGGAGGGAGAAAGGAGAAGCCTTCCCCTACAGCGAACCGAGGGCGGCGAGGTCGACGTTTTCCTTCACGAGCCGGGTGATAAGGGCGACCTTCTCCTCGTCGTCCGCGGTGAGGAGCGGCTCGATCCGCTCGACCTGCATCGCTGTCGTGTAGGTGTCGTGCGGGACGAGGAGGATCGGCACCCCTTGCTCGCCGGCGTGGGTCAGGACGTTCGCCGGCGGGACGATGTTGTTCGTCAGGAGGCAATCAGTTTGTGAGTATTCTAGAATGGATCCCGGCTGAAGAGAACCCGGCTATGTCAAAATCCGAGCGCACATTCATACTCCCTTCCCCTTAGAGCGGAACACTTTAGCACCATTTCTCAAAAAGAACGATCTTTTCAAGGTAACAACGCCTTTGATAACAGCGCGAACGCTAGAATTACGCATTTCGAACGATCCCCCCCCTTACCTAATGGTATCCCCTTGTTGTGTTGCCGGGATACCCACCAAAAAAGCCTGCTCCCCCCAAGAGCCGCGGATTCTAACGGGCTTATTTTATCAGCTTCAAGCGGCGCATATCTTCTTCGGACCAACCGATTTGCATAAGGAGATTCTTCAAAAGCTTGGGCCATAGGCCACGTCCAGTCAAGTGGTGTATTGGTGATTGCGCCATCTTCGTGCTCGATCAAACAGCGAGCTGTTCGACCAGTACTCCCTCCTGTACTTCCTTGCTGTTCTCACCCTGTTGAGCCGATTTCAGCACCCTGACCGACATATATCTACGGCTGATCATCCATTCGTCGTTGTACTCAGCGAGTACAGCTCCGATCAGGCGCACGATCGCCTCTCGATTGGGGAAGATCCCGACGACATCGCTCCGCCGTCTGATCTCCCGGTTCAGCCGCTCCTGGGGGTTGTTCGACCAGATCTGCCGCCATACCGAAGCCGGGAACGCCGAGAACGCCAGCACCTGTTCTCCTCCTTCCTCCAGCATGGCCGCAGCTTGAGGAAACCGGCCTTCCAACTCAGCGACGACCCGTTGATACTGCGTCCACACCTCCTTTCGCGTCGGTTGAGCGAAGATCGATCGGACCAGGGTGGCTACCAATCCCTGAGCGCTCTTCGGTACCTTGGTGAGCAGATTGCGCATGAAGTGGGTCCGACAGCGTTGCCATGAGCTGCC
>QMQL01000181.1 GCA_003650505.1 Candidatus Acetothermia bacterium
CTAGATTGACACGCCCGATCGGAATTTGGTATCTGTAGACCGATATGGCAGCGATCATCTCACTCCTTGTCGTCGTCGCCCTCTCGCTCCTGATCACGCGGATCGCGACGGTGGCCCTCACCCTGACCGGGCTTTCCCGGGAGGTCGCCCGGTTCCAAGCCCGCTCGGCGTTCAGCGGGGTCGGGTTCACCACGAAGGAATCGGAGCAGGTGGTGCACCATCCCGTCAGACGGAGGATCGTCCTCCTCCTCATTCTCCTTGGAAACGCCGGTGTGGTCTCCGTTCTCGCCTCGCTGATCCTATCGTTCTCCGACCTGACCGGCTCGCAGTGGCTCCCCCGCGTAGCGGCCCTGCTGGGCGGACTCGCCGCCCTCTGGCTGATCGCAGCGAGCAAGCTTGTCGACCGGTGGCTCTCCCGGCTGATCGGCTGGGCGCTCAGGCGCTGGACGCACCTCGACGTGCGCGACTACGCCGCCCTCCTCAACCTCTCTGGCGAATATCGGGTCGCCGAGCTCCAGGCGAAGCCGGAGGACTGGCTCTCCAACCGGAGGCTCTCGGAACTGAAGCTTCGGGACGAGGGGATACTCGTACTCGGGATCCACAAGTCTGATGGGACCTATATCGGCGCCCCGCGCGGGCACACGGAGATCCATCCGGGGGATACCCTCGTCCTCTACGGAAGATCATCCGTCATCTGCGAGCTCGATGGCCGCCGTACAGGGATCTCGGGCGATCGGGCTCATGCCGAGGCGGTGAAGGCCCAGAACGAGATCCTTCGCGATGAGGCCGAAGCCGACTAGCCCGGATCTGCTCGCTTCGATAGCTTACCGGGTCGGTGGTGGGGATCGATCCAGAAAGAGGTGGCAGATCTGTTGGGGCTGTATTATTCGACGGTGAATGTCATCGACAAGAAGGTGGCTGAAGCGAAGAAAGGTCAAGAATGAAGACGTGAACCCGGGGATTCGGGACGATATTCCTATAGACAAAGCGGCCGTATTTTACTATCAATGGTAAGGGTGGGTAATCGAATATCGGCATCCAAGGTAAAGGAGTAACATGAAATTTACAGGAATCCTGAACGACCGCGAAATAAAGGCCCTGTGCATTGAAAGTAAGATGATCCAGCCTTTCACCCCGCGGCAGGAAGGTAAGCCATCTTACGGGCTCGGAAGCTTCGGGTACGACATCCGGTTGGGAAGCAAGTTTCTCGTCCCGATAGGCGGGATAAACGCCGTGCTTGACCCGATCGATTTTCCCCACAGCCATTTTAGGGAGATCGAGGTTACGGATACCCTGGAGATTGCTCCCGGATCGCAGGTACTGGCCGAGTCAGTAGAACGGTTTCGCATGCTCGATGACATCGCCGGGGTTTGCTGGGGGAAGTCTAGTTATGCGCGCTGCGGGCTCCTGGTAAACGTGACCCCGCTTGAGCCGGGATGGATCGGCGTTTTGACGATCGAACTTGTGAATCTGTCGCCTCTTCCGATCAGGCTCCACGTAGGGCAGGGGATCGCCCAGGTTGTCTTCTTCCGCGGCGAACGCCCCGCAAGGACGTACGCGGAGAAGGAAGCGGGGGGAATCTATCAGAACCAACCTGGGGTCACCCTGCCAAGATAGGACCATGGATTACATAAGGAGAATCGCCGAACGGACGCTGTGGAACTCGGGGAAAGTCGAGCTGTGGGACTTCTCACGGGCGAA
Organism: Candidatus Acetothermia bacterium; assembly: GCA_003650505.1. Taxonomy (GTDB): domain Bacteria; phylum Bipolaricaulota; class Bipolaricaulia; order UBA7950; family UBA9294; genus B2-G16. The sequence continues at coordinate 1,702 of QMQL01000181.1, forward strand.
CACGAACCTGGAGTCGAGGATCGAGGCGGTGGCGACCGTCGCGAGTATCTGCTATGGGAAGCCGCCCTGCAATGCGCGGAAGTTGGTCGAGCGGCTGTGGACCGAAAGCAGCGGGCTCCCGTCCTCGGCGTTCGAGTTCATTCGAGACGGCAGGATACCGGGAATCGAAGACAGCTTACGGAATAACCCCCAGCTTGCGACATACGAGGATGACCCCGAATCGCTTATAGACGAGCTCACCAAACGGCACCGGGAGAACATCGCCACATTCCGGCTCAAGGTCCCGATATTTGTCGCCCGCCAAGTCATGCGTCACCGCCGGTTCAGCTATCAGGAGCTGAGCCGACGCTATACCGACGACAAGCGCGTCCCGCTCGATTTCTGGCTGCCGGAACCGGAGGGGGCTGAGAACGATACAGCGGCAGTGGATCTGTTTCAGCTTTTCTACGCGGTGGAGGAACGGATTTACCAACTGCTGCGTGGGCTGAATGTGCGGGCGGAGATCGCGCGCGGCATGTTGGGAACCGGATTGTATACCGAGTTCTGGATGATGGGGGACCGGGAGGCGTGGGCTAACTATTTCGCGCTTCGCCTCGACCAGCACGCACAGCAAGAGCACCGCGAGTTGGCGCGGGTGATGCGCGGCCTGCTCGCAGAATGGCAGCCGGAATTCGCGTTCGAAGCACTGTGAGCGTCAGCGACTGTTCGACCGCTGTATAGTTATAGAGTTATAGGGTCAGGTATTGCCATGCAACATTGGTAAGCGGAGTAAGCGCAGAGATCCCGCCAGGCCTGAGAGAATGGCAAGACCGGAGTGATGCCCCAGTCGAGCAACGCACTCGTCTCTTTCCAGAAGGCCATCTTCCGAGGTCCCTGCGGGAGTGAGGCCTATCAGCAACACGAAGATCGGCTCAGTAAAAGATCTGTCACTCGCGGCAAGGAGCGTCTGGGCGGAAGCGGCGAATGTGAGACCGATAATCGTCTCCGTCCCAGCTAGAGCAAACAGAACTCAGTCGCCTTTAATGCTGGATCGCAAGACCTCGTACATTGAGCAGTGAGATAAAGGGGAGCTGTTCTTTCGGTTCGTCTTGTCTACACTGCGGTGTGGATGGAGATGGATCTTGGGTGGGCAGGTCGGTGCAAGACAGGAACGGCGA
>QMQL01000182.1 GCA_003650505.1 Candidatus Acetothermia bacterium
CCTCCGCTCGGAGAGGATCGACGAGATCGTCATCGTCGTCCGGCCGGGGGAATAGGACGAGGCCCGATCGGTCCTCTCCAGCGGGACTCCGCCGGTTCGGATCGTCCCCGGAGGTGAGGAGAGGCGCGACTCGGCCCTCGCCGGCGTCGAGGCGGCAAGCGGCGAGATCGTCCTCATCCACGATGGCGCGCGTCCGTTCGTCAGCGGTGATCTGATCGACAGGGTCATCGACGGAGCGATCGCGCACGGCGCCTGCATCCCGATCCTACCTTCCATCGACACGCTCCGCTTCCTGAACGACGACCGGACGGTGAGCAGCGCACGGCTCGACCGATCGAAGGTCGTCCGCGTCCAGACGCCGCAGGGGTTCCGGACCGAGCTGATCCGGGGTGCCCTCGCCGAAAGCAGGCCAGAGATCCCGGACGACGCTGAGGCGCTCCTCGCCATGGGGGTGCCGGTGTTCACCGTCCCGGGAGAGGAGACGAACCTTAAGGTGACTAGGCCGACCGACCTCGATATTGCAGAAGCGATCGCGTCTTTGCTCGAGGTTAGTCGCTGAGCCGTTGTCGGAGAGAACAAGGATCGCTAGAATCTAGTTTACTGCTTCTCGCAGACAAGGAGGTACCGATGAGAAAAGGGAAGGGGTTGTGGATTGCTTTGGGGTTGGTCGCAATGCTTCCGATACTCGCGCTAGCCAACGGGGCTTGGGTGACCGCGGGGATGCCGACCGCCGACTCGGCCATCTGGTTGATCGACAATACAACCGGTGGAGAGGTGACCGGGCTTCACATCGAGTTCTCGGACGAGGTGACGATCGTCGGGAAGGTCGATGTCGGCGGGAACATCGTTCCGGTCGGTGAGTTGACAGGGACATCGTTCGATTTCGTTGGGGAATTATGCAACCTAGGGACGGTTATATTCGAGTGGCAGCCGATCGACGCCGTCCCCGCGTTGGTGCAGTGGCTCTCCGGGACGAATCCGGTAGGCGCTCCGTTCTTCACGTCCGTTCAGATCCTCGGCCGGCTCCTTGCCCAGGGGATCGTTGCCGCGCGTGAGGCGGACCCGGCGGGGATGACCGCCGCGTTCCAGCAGTTCTTCGCCGACAACGCGGATTATCTTGCCTCGCTCTCCGAATCGCTCGGGATGTCGCTTGCAGATTCGTTGATGCCGATCATCATGTCCTCCCCGGCCGAGGGGATCGAGAACTTCTTCAACACGGTGATCGGGATGCTCGGGGTCACCTCGCTCGATGACCTCCTGAACGGGGCGGTCGATTTCAGCGCACTCCTCAAGCTGGTCGGACTTCAGTAACGAAAGATCACCAAGAACGGGAAGGCCTTCCGGCCTTCCCGTTTTCTATTACCCCCGACAGGATTCGAACCTGTGACCTACGGTTTAGGAAACCGTTGCTCTGTCCTGCTGAGCTACGGGGGCTAAAACTCCTCGAGCATCAAGTATAACTGCTTCGCTGCCGCCTGTTCCGCCTCCTTCTTCGTCCGTCCCCGGCCGACCCCACGGTGGCCGGCGACGGTGACGGCGACGGTGAACTCCTTCTTGTGCTCCTTCCCGGTCTGGCCGATCACCGAGTATGCCGGCCGGCACTCGAACAGCCGTTGTGCTGCCTCCTGGAGGAGGCTCTTGTAGTCGCCGGTGGTAGACTGCTCAGCCAGGTACCTGGCTATGTCGTCCTTGAGCACGCGGACAACAAACTTGGAGGCGTAGGAGAATCCCCGCTCGAGGTAGAGGACGGCGACGAGGGCCTCGAACGCGTTCCCCCGGTTCGTCGGCCGGTCGCGTCCTCCGTTCGCCTCCTCCCCCTTCCCGAGGCGGAGGAAGTCGGAGAGCCCCATCTCCGCCGCCTTCTCAGCGAGGATCGGCCGGCTGACAGCGACCGACTTCGCCTTGGTCAGCTTCCCCTCGTCGGCGTCCGGATACTCCTTGAACAGGTGCGTCGTCACAGCGAGCTCGATCACCGCATCCCCGAGGAACTCGAGCCGCTCGTTCGATCCGCGTGGATCGCCGACCTCGTTGACGTATGAGCTGTGGAGGAACGCGCGCTCGAGCGCCTCCGGCGAGATCTTGAGCCGGAGCCTCCTTGCAAGCTCCTCCATCGGTTTCGGCTTCATATACTGGCTACCCCCAATCGGCCCGGGTGAAGGGGTCGAAGTATCTACAGAGGACTACTTTCGAACTTCTCACGACGAATCTCAAGTCGTTTGTGCCTGTGTTCTCCCTGCAATCTCGCGGCTCCGCTGGTGGGTCGAGAGACGTCCTCGCTCCAACAGCGGAATCCGAACGCCATCGCAGACTTGCACCGGTGCCAGGTACCCCAACGAGCTGGGAGGCCGCGCTCATTGACCTACGCTTTCAGTTAGTCTGCTTCAAACACGCTCCACACTTCATACACGCCGCGTTTCGGCTGTCCCTTGACGACGCCGCTCACTGCTTCCCTTAGCTCAGAACCTGTAGTGGCGAGAGCAACCTCAGCGTCTGCTTTCGACTCCCATAGACTCAGGCCCCCATTTTCGCCAGTTTCGTCGTCACGGAACATTGTTAACCTTTTGAATCCCTTCAGGCCCGTAAGGATAGAAGAAAACTTCTCTCCCAGTTTGTCCGCTATCTCTTGCGTCTCTGGCCCCAGGGTAAACATGGTAAACAGCGCATACATAGTCTTCCCTCCTTTCGTTCAGAACTTGAAATCCTCCTGTAGGCTGCATAACGGCCTACATCAGCGGCGGTCTGGGAACGAAGCCTTTGCCAACCGGTACCATTGCGGGCAAAGCGCGCCACGAAACCGAGCGGCGCAACCCGTTGTCCGCTGCATGCCGTGTTAGCCTACCACAGTTTCCCTCTAGAG
>QMQL01000183.1 GCA_003650505.1 Candidatus Acetothermia bacterium
CCCCCCTCGTTGTCGAACGTTACCGCCCCCCTCTTTCCGGTGAAGGAGATCGTCTCCTCATCCCCGGCCGAATTGGTGAATCGGCTCTGGCCGTGGAACGAGTCTCCCTCCATCCGCCTTGTCTTCATCACCCCGTTCGACTCGGTCATGTAGGCGGTGACCGACTCCGCTGCGAGGGAGAGAACGTCCCCCGATGTGAGGCGGACGGATCCCCCCGCCGCGAGACGCCAAGTCCCTTCCTCCTTGACGAGATCGAGCCTGTCGGCCTCGATCCTGCTCTCCTCGAACGAAGCCCTCACGTTCCCCTCGGCGTGGATCTCGGTCCGATCGGAGGAGATGAAAAGCTCGTCGCATTCGAGGTGGAGCGGGAGCCCTTCTCCCCGGGCAATGAACCCGATAGTGAGAACGAGGATGGACAGTATCGCGAGCCGCGATCGGATCCGGCTGAGGAGGTCGCGGTAGGCGAGCCGGTCGACGCGGAGGAAGAGGAACAGGCCGACGAGCCCGAAGATCAGATCCGGGATCCAGGCGGCGAGGGCCGGATCCATCGCCCCCCTTCGACCGAGGGTCTGCGTCCACCAGAGGATCCCCTGGAAGAGGGCGATGAGGCCGAGGCCGATGACGATCCCGACCGCCCGGCTCCGGGGGCCGAAGGCGAGGCTGACCGCTCCGCCGAGGAGGACGAATACGGCCGTCGCCAGGGGTAGAGAGAACTTCAGATGGGTCTCGACGATGTACTCATCGACCCGCTGACCGTTCTCCCTCCCGCGGGCGATCCTCTCCCGAAGCTCGGAGATCCCCATCTCCGATGGCGTCCGCGACTGGGATAGGACCTCCTCCACCCCCTCGTTCAACGGGATCGTCATGCGGTCGAACCCGCCCGAATAGACGAGGAGGCCGTCCGAGTCGAAGCCGTAGACGTTCCCCTCCCCCAGCTCCCACGCCGTCCCGGTCCAGCGCCCCTCGGCCGCGGTGACCAGCGCCAGCCGGGTCCCGGCCTGAGGGAATAGGGTTCCGGTGGTGTCGTAGATATGTATCCCATAAAGGGTCCTATCCTCCTCGTCGTAGCGCCGGACGTAGAAGAATTGGCCCTTCGTCCCCTTGAAGAACGCGTTCGAGGTGATCCGCGGTGCCCCCTCCCGGAAGATGACGTTTCTGATGGCCGATTGATAGGCGTGCTCCGATGCGGGGACGACGAAGTTGTACACGGCGCAGTCGACGACGCTGCCCAGCGCGGCGGCGATGAGCAGAGGGAGGAGGAGCCGGCGGAGGGGGATCCCGATCGACTCGAACGCGACGATCTCCCGGTCGTGGCCGAGCCGGCCGAGGCCGAGGAAGACGGCGAACAGCCCGGCCATCGGGACGGCGACGACGAGGAGGCTCGGCATCTTCAGGATGACGAGCTTGAGGAGGGTGAGCATCCCGACGCCACGATCGACCATCAGATCGGAGAGGGAGAGGATGATGTTCAAGAGGATGAACAACACGAGGCCGGCGAGGGCGATGAGAAACGGCCCGGTCATCTCGCGGAGCAGGTACCGATCGCAACGGCGTAGCATGGCACACGAGTTTAACTGAGGCCGCAAGGCGGGGGCCAGTCCGTCTGTCCGGTCGGGAGCGTCCCGTTCCCTTGGGAAATTGACCCGGATTTTCCGATCCGGTATAGTCTTTTCGATCATGCCAAAGCGCCTATACGTCGAGACGTGGGGTTGCCAGATGAACCTCCACCAGTCCGAGGGGATACGGGGGGTCTTCCGCCGTGCCGGCTACACGCTCGTCGATTCCATCGCCGAGGCGGACGTCGTCCTGTTCAACGGGTGCATGGTCAGACAGAAGGCCGAGGAGAAGGTGTACGGCCGGATCGGCGCCGTCGTCGAGGAGAAGCGCCGCCGGAGGCTGATCCTCGGGGTCGGTGGCTGCCTCGGTCAGATACACGGCGATCTGCTCTTGAAGCGGTTTTCGGCGGTCGATTTTGTGTTCGGTTCCAACGGACACGTCGCCCTCCCCTCACTCGTCGAGTCCGTCCTCGCCGGTGAACGCCCGGTCGTAATGGGGGATGGATGCGGGATCGACGAAGGGCCGTTCGTCCGTTTCAGCCGGGTCAGCGCGATGGTGACGATCTCGGAGGGGTGCTCGAACTTCTGTTCCTACTGCATTGTCCCGTTCGCGCGCGGACCGTTGCGGAGCAGGGAGCCTGATAGGATCGTCCGCGAGGTCGAGGAGGCGTTCTCCTCCGGATATCGCGAGGTCCTCCTCCTCGGACAGAACGTCGATTCCTACGGCCGGGACCGGCCGGAGTACGGGGATTTCGCCTCCCTCCTCGATCGGGTGGCGGCGACCGGGATCGAGCGGATCAGGTTCACGAGCTCCCACCCGGCCGACATGACCGATCGGGTCCTCGAGGCGATCGCCTCCCATCGGAACGTCTGTCGCCACCTCCATCTCGCCTGTCAGTCGGGGAGCGATCGGATCCTTGAAGCGATGAGGCGCGGCTACACGCGGGAGCGGTTCGTATCGATCGTCAGGGCCGCTCGGGAGATCGTCCCCGGGATCAACGTCACGACCGACATCATCGTCGGCTTCCCCGGCGAGACCGAGGAGGATTTCGCCCGAACGATCGATCTCTTGGAGGAGTGCCGGTTCGGTTCGGTGTTCGTGGCGATGTACTCCCCGCGGCCGTTGACCGAAAGCGGAAGGCTCCCCGACGATGTACCATCCGAGGTGAAGCGGGAGCGCCTCGGCCGGGTACTCGACCTCCAGCGGAGGATCGCCCTCGAGGAGAACGAACGGTTCATCGGCCGGGAGGTCGAGGTACTGATCGAAGGGGAGGCGCGGGG
>QMQL01000184.1 GCA_003650505.1 Candidatus Acetothermia bacterium
ACCCTCATTGCTGTAGACTGACTCCGACGCGGGTACGGCTCTTGACCTCCTCGAGATCCGTAAAAACCTGCAAAATATGAATTTGAAATAGAATACTTAGCCTTCCACAGGTTTTCTTCTTACTCGTCGATCGACTGTCACCTTCGGCAAGGGATCCCACAAGGCGTCAAGAAGAAGCGACTCTATCCTCCCTTTAAACGATTCTGCGCCGGCCAGTCGCGCGGGGGAGGCTGAGCGGGGATAATCCTAGTGGGAGGAGGAGGTACCATGAATGATTTAGCCCCTTCAAAGCTCCTTGATTTCACAGGAAAGGTCGTCCTCGTCACCGGTGCTGGGGGAGGAATCGGATCCGGGATCGCCCGGCGGTTCGCCGAGGCGGGAGCGAAACTCGCCATCAACTACCGGTCGAACGAGGCCGGCGCACGCGCCGGCGTGGCGGAGATCGAGGCCGGTGGCGGGGAGGCGATCGCCATCCGGACCGACGTGACCAAGAAGGACGAGGTGGAGCGGCTGTTCGCCCAGACGGCCGAGGCGTTCGGCCGGATCGACGTCCTGATAAACAACGCCGGTTCCTACCCGATCGCAGGGCTCCTCGAGATGAGTGAGGCGGACTGGGACTCGATGATCGAGACCAACCTGCGGAGCGCCTTCCTCTGCACGCAGGAGGCAGCGAAGCGGATGATCGCAGGAGGATCGGGCGGTGCGATCGTGAACGTCGCCTCGATCGAAGGGTCGTTCCCGGCGAAGCTCCACAGCCACTACGCCGCGGCGAAGGCCGGCGTCCTCGCGTTTACCAAGGCGGCGGCGAACGAGCTCGGCCGCCACGGGATAAGGGTTAACGCCGTCTCACCCGGGCTGATCTGGCGCGAGGGGATCGAGGAGGCGTGGCCGGAAGGGGTCAACAGGTGGCGGAATGCCGCCCCGCTCACCCGGCTCGGGATGCCGGACGACGTCGCCGACGCCTGCCTGTTCCTCGCCTCGCCGGCCGCCAGTTGGATCACCGGATGCGAGCTCCGCGTCGACGGCGGGGTTACGGCAACGGCGGCGTTCTGATGGACGGCTCGCTCCTGTTGGAAGGGAAGACGGTCCTCGTCACCGGGGCGGGCCAAGGGATCGGCCGGGGGATAGCCCGGGCGATCGCCGAGGCCGGCGGGAACGTCGCGCTCCTCGACCTGAAACCGGACACGATGGAGGAGACGGCCCGGCTGGTCGGAGAGGAGGGCGGCAAGGCGGTCCCATTCGTCGCCGACGTGACTGATGAGGTAGCGGTGAGGCATGCCATCGATCGGACGATCGAGGCGTTCGGCCGGCTCGACGGCCTTGTCAACAACGCGGGGGTAATCAAGATGGAAAGCGCCCTCGAGACGACGGCAGCCGACTGGGACCTTCATTTTGCGGTGAACGTCCGCGGGATGTTTACCTGCTGCCGGCTCGCCGGGGAGAGGATGATCGAGCAAGGGGGCGGCTCGATCGTGAACGTCGCCTCGAACGCGGGCAAGGTCGGATACCCGAACATGGCCGCGTACAATGCGAGCAAGGCGGCGGTGATCAGCCTGACCCGGACCCTGGCGGCAGAATGGGCGGAACATCGGATCAACGTCAACGCCGTCTGTCCGGGCGGGGTCGATACCCCGATGCTCTTTGCGGTGGCCGAATGGGTCGCAGAGAAGTTCGGAGGGGAACCGGCGGGGATCTACGAATCGATGAAGCCTCACCAGATGGACCGGCACGTAAGACCGATCGAGGTCGGACGGGTCGTCGCTTTCCTCCTCTCCAGTCATGCCGAGATCATCCGTGGCCAGTCGATAAACGTCGACGGCGGGGATACGCCGTACTAGCCGCTCCAGCGGGACCAGGCGATCGTAAGCCCTTTCAGAGTGAGGAACGGATCGTAGGATTCGATCGCATCGATCTCGCGGTGGAAGAGCGCGCCCATCCCACCGGTGGCGACGACCTTCAGGTCGGCACCTACCTCGGCCTTGAACCTCGATATCAGCCCCTCGACGAGATGGAGATAGCCGAGGACGACCCCGGCGCGGATGTTGTCGGCGGTTGTCTTCCCGATTACCGATTGAGGGGGGATCAGCTCGACCGAGTGGAGGAGGGCGGCCCGCTCCACCATCGCCGCCGCGGCAAGGTGCATCTCAGGGGCGATCGCCCCGCCGAGGAACGCGCCGTCCTGATCGACGAGATCGAACGTGATCGCCGTTCCGAAGTCGAGGACGAGGACAGGCCCCCCGTAGATCGCATGGGCGGCGATGCAGTTCGCTATCCGATCGGGCCCGACCGACTCCGTCTGATCGACGCGGAGGGGGATCGGGGAGTTCGAGGGGGTGAGGAACCTGATCTTTCCGTCGACGAGAGGCTCGAGCCCCTCCTTCAACGGCCTGTTCAGGGAGGGGACGACCGAGGCGATCACCACCCCATCGATCCCCGCGCCATCGACCCCGGCCTCATCGAGGATGCTCCTCCCGTTCAACCGGAGCTCGGCGGCGGTCCGGACCGTCCCGGTGGTGAACCGCCAATACCCGATCAGCCCGTCCCCTTCGAACAGGCCGACGACGATGTTCGTGTTCCCGATGTCGTAGACGAGAAGCATATCCCCCCTTCAAAGCTCATGCCCGGGCGGAAGGATCGTGTTGTCGATCAGCCGCGTCCTGCTAAACCTAACAGCGAGCGAGACGAGGGCCGGCCGGTCGAGCTTCTTCAGCTCAGCGAGCGTCCCGATGTCGGCCACGCTGACGTAGTCGATCCTGGCTAGCGGTTCGGCCGCGATCAGCTCGCGGATCGCCCTCCTTATCCGCTCGGCGTCCCGCTCTCCACC
>QMQL01000185.1 GCA_003650505.1 Candidatus Acetothermia bacterium
GATCGCCGTGACGCTCCCCCCCGAGTATCTCCGCGGTGCACAGGAGCTTTTCGTCGTCATCTCCGCGGCGCTTACCCTGATCCTCGCGATCTTCTGGCCGACCGGATTGGCAGGGCTGATCGACGTCTTCTTCCGCCGCGTGTTGAAGAGGAACGCCCCGCAACTGACGAAATGAGGACGGTACGATGAACAATATCCTGGAGATCAAGGGATTACGGAAGAAGTTCTATCAGCTGGAGGCCCTCGCCGGCGTCGATCTTGCCGTGCGGGAGGGGGAGATACTCGGACTGATCGGCCCCAACGGCTCGGGGAAGACGACGCTGTTCGATTGCGTCACCGGGATCCAGCGGAGCACGTCCGGGGAGATCTACTTCATGGGGAAGCGGATCACGGGGATGAAGCCGCACCATGTGTACAAGCACGGGATCGGCCGGACGTTCCAGCTCGTCCAGCTCTTCCCGGGGATGACCGTCCTCGACAACATGATCATGGCGATTCAGGAGAGCAAGGGGACGCTCCTCAGCCGACTGTTCACCCGGGACGAGACGGAGGACGTGGAGAAGGCGATCGGGCTGCTTGAGTTCCTCAACATCGTCCATCTCAAGGACGAGCTGGCGAGGTGCCTCTCATACGGTCAGCAGAAGCTCCTCGACCTGGGGATGGTCCTGATGTCCGACCCGAGTCTGATCATGCTCGATGAACCGATGGCTGGCGTGAACGCGACGCTCGGCAAGGAGATCGGAGAGCGGCTGATCGAGCTGAACCGGCGCGGTTGCAGCTTCCTCATCATCGAACACAACATGCGGATGGTCATGAACCTATGCCATCGGATCGTCGTCCTCGACCATGGGGAGAAGATCGCCGAGGGGACACCTGAAGAGATCCAGAACGACGAACAGGTTCTAGCAGCCTATTTTGGAGGTTGACGTGGCACTACTGGAGGCAAAAGGGATCGTAGCGGGCTACACGAAGGAGCTCGATATCCTGAGAGGGGTCTCATTGAAGGTCGAAGAGGGGCAGATGGTCTCGATCATCGGTCCGAACGGGGCGGGAAAATCAACGATCTTCCGCACGTTGTTCGGATTCCTCCCGGCGCGAAAAGGGACCGTTTACTTCAACGGCGAAGAGGTCACGAATCTCCCCCCTCCCGACCTCCTCCGTCGCGGGATCACCTTCGTCCCTCAGGGGCGCCACGTCTTTCCGTTGATGACGGTAAAGGAGAACCTCGAGCTCGGCGCCTACATAAGGCGGGACCGGAGAGGGGTCAGACGCGATATCGAGCGGGTGTACGCCCTATTCCCCCTCCTCAAGGAGCGGAGCAGGCAGAAGGGAGGGAGCCTAAGCGGGGGGGAGATGCAAATATTGGAGATGGGAAGGGCGATGCTCCTCAACCCACGGCTGATGTTCTTGGACGAACCGTCTCTGGGGCTCTCCCCAATCATGGCGAACGAGGTCTTCGACAAGATCGAGGAGATCAAGGCGGCAGGGAGCACGATCCTGATCGTCGAACAGAACGCGGACAGGAGCCTTAAGATGTCCGATTACGCCTACGTATTGGAGACGGGACAGAACAAGTACGAAGGCCCCGCCGAGGAGATACGGAACAACGAGGAGGTGAAGCGCCTCTACCTAGGTGGGTGATAGGGGGCATCGGATGGGTTGGGAATACATGTTCCGTCCCGGTTCGATCGGCACACTGCGCATCAAGAACCGGATCGTCATGCCAGCGATGTCAACCAACTTCGCCTCCGCATGCGGAGAGCCTACCCCACATCTGATCGCCTACTACGCCGCCCGCGCCCGCGGGGGGACGGGGCTCGTCATCGTGGAGAACGCGAACGTCGACTACCCCCTCGGCTCGAACGGGGCCGTCCAGCTGCGGATCGACCACGACCGCTATATCCCCGGTCTATACCGGCTGGCAACGGCGATCCGAGCCGAAGGGGCGGCGGCGGCGATCCAGATCAACCACGCCGGAGGGCTCGCCAGGCCGGAACGGATCGAAATAATGTCGGTCGGCCCGTCGGCTCTGTCATGGAGCGAGGATCGGATACCTCCCCGCCCCCTCCTTCCCCATGAGATCGAGGGGATCATCGATTCCTACGCCCTCGCCGCGGTGCGGGCCATGCGAGCCGGGTTCGACGCCGTCGAGATCCACGGCGCCCACGGCTACCTGATCGCTCAATTCCTCTCGCCGTTGACCAACCATCGCTCTGACGGATACGGCGGCTCGCGCGAGAACCGCTGGCGGTTCGCCATCGAGATCATCCGCCGCGTCCGCAAGGCGGTGGGGCCCGACTTTCCGATCCTCTTCCGCATCAGCGGCGACGAATACCTCCCGGGCGGACGGACGATCGAGGAGACGGTGGAACTCGCACCCGCGCTGGCCGAAGCCGGAGCCGACGCGATCCACGTGTCGGCAGGGACCGCGGCGAACCCGGAGAAACAACTGGAGCCGATCTCCTATCCCGAGGCCTGGCGCGTCGATCTCGCCGCAGCGGTGAAGGGCGGTGTGGATATCCCTGTGATCGCGGTCGGCGTCCTGCGCAGGCCGGAGACGGTGGAGCGCGTGTTGGCGGACGGGAAGGCGGACTTCGTCGCTATCGGTAGAGGCCTGATCGCCGATCCAAGCTGGCCGGAGAAGGCGGAGCGGGGAGCGGTCGATGAGATAAAGCACTGCATATCCTGCAACCGGTGCACGCGCCGGCGGGTGTTCGACGACCTCCCCATCTCCTGCTCGATCAACCCGGCCGTCGGACGCGAAGGAGAGCCACTCCCAAAACCGGCCTCCCCGAAGAAGATCGTGATCGTA
>QMQL01000186.1 GCA_003650505.1 Candidatus Acetothermia bacterium
TATCCTCCCTGTCGAGCGCTGCGAGCCTTCCCAGGACCTCGTCGGGGGAGAGGCTCTCCCTCCCTTCGAGCGCTGCCGAACCGAGCCGGGCGGCGCGGGTCGCGTTCGATTCGAGTCCGAGGATGAACGATCCGCGGAGCCGCGCCTTGGCGAGCGCTATCTCCTCTTCCTTCAATGATTCCGGCAACGATTCGAGCTCTCTTTGGATCAGATCGATCACCCTCTCGGTCGCCTGCGGGGCGACCCCGGCGTAGGTAAGCCAGAAACCGGTGTCGGTGTAGCGGGTGACCCCGCTCCCCACGGCGTAGGCGAGGCCGCGGTCCTCCCTGATGGCGCGGAAGAGGCGTGAGCCCGTCCCGTCTCCGAGGATCGCGTTCGCCACCTCGAGGGGGAGGCGGTCCGCGTCGGCGGCCCGCGGACCGGGGAGGCCGAGGTAGATGTGCGTCTGCCCGGTCGGCCGATCATGATGTTCACGGCCGCTCCGAAGGACGGGCGGTCGTCGCCCCGGCTCGACCCTATCCGACGCCCGATCGGGCGGGAACAGCCGGTCCGCCACCTCGAAGAGACGGGCGTGGTCGACCGCGCCGCAGGCGACGAGGATCATCCTCCCCGGCCGGTAGTGAGACCGGTGGTGTGCGGCGATGTCCTCCCTTTTCAACAGAGTTATCGCCCCGCTCGCCCCGAGGATCGGCCGGGAGAGGGGGTGCCCCCCCTCCCACAGGCCGGCGGCGAACCGGTCGAACGCCGATTGCTCAGGATCGTCCTCGTGTCCGCGGATCTCCTCGAGGACGACCGTCCGTTCGAGCTCGATCTTCTCCGGCTCGAACGCCGGATGGAGGACGAGGTCGCTCAACAGGTCGAGGGCTACTGATATCCCCTCGGCCGGGAGGTCGGCATAGTAGAACGTCGTCTCCTTCCCGGTCGCCGCATTCAGATGCCCGCCGACTGCGTCGATCTCCCGCGAGATCGCCTCCGAATCCCTGCTCTTCGTCCCCTTGAACGCCAGGTGCTCGATGAAGTGGGCCAGCCCGGGCGCGGGTTCCGGGTCGTCGCGCGAGCCGACGTTCACCCATACACCTACGCTCACAGAACGGGATCCCGGGACCTCCTCGACGAGGACCCGGAACCCGTCGCTACGCTTCGCCGCGTAGGCCCGCTCGTAGAGCCGTTCTATCACCACCGATCTTCGAACTGGGGCGGGGCTTCGATCTCCTCCTCAGGCTCCTCCTTCGGCCTTTCGCCCGCCTCCTCCTTCGGCTCCTTCCTCTCCGATTCCGGGATGATCCGCCGAAGCTTGTAGCGGCCGCGCTCATCGACGCTCACCACCTCGACCTTCACCCGGTCCCCCGGCCGGACGACATCGGTCACCCGGCGGACGTAGTCGTCGGACAGGGCCGATATGTGGATCAGGCCGGTGACGTCGGGGGCGAGCTCGACGAACGCGCCATAGTCGGTCGTGTTGGTAACCGTCCCCTCGATGATGTCCCCCGCCTTGATCTTCGGGGTCTCGTGCTGCGGGCGCTGTTCGTCCCGCCGATTCCCCCCCCGTTCCTTGTGCGACCGTCTCGGAGCTGTCTCCCGCTTCCTCTCGCCGTCTCCGTCATCGACGCGGCGGAGGTCCGGCCGGCCCATCTTGTCCTCGCCGATCACCTCGATCGTGATCTCGTCTCCCGGCTTGACGATGTCGCTGACGTTCTCCACGTAGCCGGGGGCGAGGTTCGATACGTGGACCAGCCCTTCGCTCCCGTTCTTCAGCTCGACGAACGCCCCGAAGTCGACGACCCGCGTGACGTGTGTCTTGAACCTGGTTCCGACCTCGAGTTCCTCGGTCATCTCCTCGATCCGCCTCCGCGCTGCGGTGACCGACTCCTCGTTCGGAGCGGCGATCTTCACCGTTCCATCGTCGTGGATGTCGATCTCGGCCCCCGTCTCTTCGATGATCTGGCGGATCATCTTCCCGCCCGGTCCGATGACGAGCCCTATCTTGTCGACGGGGATCGTGATCGTGACGAGCTTCGGAGCGTGCGGGGAGAGCTCGCGCCGCGGTTCGGGGATCGTCCGATCCATCTCGTCGAGGATGGCGAGCCGCGCCCGCCGCGCCTGTTCGAGGGCGTCGCGCATCGTTCCGCTGTCGACCCCCCCGACCTTGACGTCGAGCTGGAAACCGGTGACTCCATCCTTCGTCCCGACGACCTTGAAGTCCATGTCGCCGTAGTGGTCCTCCGCCCCTTGGATGTCGGTCAGGATCACGCGGCGGCCGGAGGGCGGATCCTCGATCATCCCCATCGCGATCCCGGCGACCGCCTTCCGGATCGGGATCCCGGCGTCCATCATGGCGAGCGAAGCGCTGCATACGGTCGCCATCGAGGAAGAGCCGTTCGACTCGAGGATCTCCGACACGACACGGACGACGTACGGGAACTCATCCTCCGACGGCATGACGCAGCGGAGCGAGTTCTCGGCGAGGTAGCCGTGCCCGATCGAACGGCGGCTCGGCGATCCTATCCGCCCGACCTCTCCGACCGAATACGGGGGGAAGTTGTAGTGGAGCATGAACCTCTTCCGGCCGTCGTACATCATCTGATCGATGATCTGCTCGTCGGTCCTAGTCGCTCCTAGGGTGACGATCCCGAGGCTCTGCGTCTCTCCCCGGGTGAAAAGGGCCGATCCGTGCGTCCGCGGTAGCACCCCGACCCTGCAGCTGACCGGCCGGATCTCCTCCGGCCTTCGGCCGTCGAGCCTGAGGCCCCGCTCGAGGATCTGCTGGCGCATGTACTCCTTGAGGAGCGAGTCGACCGCTCCCTCCACAGA
>QMQL01000187.1 GCA_003650505.1 Candidatus Acetothermia bacterium
CCTGAAGCCGGATCTCACCCATGATCAGGGCGTCGGCGTCATGTCGTCCGCTCCGCCGCGCATTGCGGGCGAGCCGGTTCAGCGCCCGCTCGTCGTTCAGCAACCTACGGATCAGACGGGCCAACCCGCCATCGACGATAACATCCTCATCCACCACCGTGCAAGCCCCCGCCTCCTCGAGGAAACGGGCGTTCTCCCGCTGATGCCCATCGGCGGCCCCGTCCCAGGGGACGAGGACCGCCGGCTTCCCGCACGCCGCGATCTCCGCGATCGTCGTGGCGCCGGCGCGGGCGACGATCAGATCAGCGATGGCGAACGCCTCCCACATCCTGTCGATGTAGCGACGGACGACCACATTCGCGATCCCTGCCCGTTCGAGTTTCGCCCTGATCTCTCCCTCATCGGCCGCGGATCCGAGTACGAGGAGGACCTGCATCCCGCCGCCGAGCGCCTCCTTCGCGCGGAGGATCCCCTCGACGAGCCCCTTCGAGCCGAGCGAACCGCCGAAGACGAGCACCGTCCGCGTGTCAGGGTCGAGGCCGAAGCGGCGATAGATCGCATCGCTCCCCTTCGCGCGGAAGAAATCCTCCCTGACCGGCGTCCCGGTGACGACGACCCTCCTCGCCCGGGGGAAGCTCGCCGTCGTTCGGGGATGGGAGACGAGGACAGCATCGACGAATCGGGCGAGGATCCGGTTCGCCAGGCCGGGGATCGCGTTCTGTTCGTGGATCAGCGTCCGGATCGGCAAGATTTTCCCGAGGAAGGCGCCGACCAGGACCGGCGCAAACGAGCTGTAGTTCCCCATCCCGATCACGACGTCGGGCCGGAACCGGGCGAGCACAGCAAGCGCCTCGAGGAGCCCGAGGAAGAGGTGGAGGCAAGCGACGACGTATCCGAACCTCCGGCCGCGGACCAGACCTTTCCCGTGGATAGGGAAGAAGCGGATGTACGGATAAGCGGGGAGGACGCGGGCCTCGATCCCCCGGCTCGTTCCGGCGTAAGCGACCCTGACGTTCGGATCCTCCCGCCGGAGCCGCTCGATCAGGGCGAGGGCGGGGTAGAAGTGTCCGCCCGTCCCTCCGCCTGCGATCAGGACCCTCATCCCCTCACCCCCTGTCGCGAGACGTTGAGGAGGACCCCGATCATGGCGAGGGTCACGAGGAGCGAGGAGCCGCCGTTGCTGAAGAACGGGAACGTAAGGCCGGTCACCGGGAGGAGGCCGACGGCGACTCCGGTGTTGAGGATCGTCTGGAAGGCGATCGTGAACCCGATCCCCAGGGCGAGGAGCCGGCCGAGCCGATCGGCCGCCCGCTCCGATATCACGAACGCCCGCCAGACGAGGAGGGCGACAAGACCGAGGATCAGGACCGCGCCGAGTAAGCCGAGCTCCTCGGCGGCGACGGAGAAGATGAAGTCGTTGTGCGCCTGCGGGAGGTAGAAGAGCTTCGCCCGCGATGCCCCCAGCCCGCGGCCGAACACCCCTCCGGACCCGATGGCGATCAGGGACTGGATCGTCTGGTACCCCGACGACGTGCTGTAGGCACCGGGGTTGAAGAACGAGACGATCCGGGCGAACCGGTAGGGGGCGAGCCGGATCGCCAAGAAGACGAACGGGAGGCCAGCCGCCCCGACCGCTGCCAGATGCCGGAGGCGGGCGCCGGCGAGGAAGAGGAGGGCTCCTGTCACCCCGCCGTATACGAGGAACATCCCGAGATCCGGCTGGCTGAGGACGACCGGCCCGATCAGGCCGAGGACGACGACGAACGGGAGGATCCCTTCGGAGAACGATCGGACCGCCTCGCCCTTCCGATCCAGGGCGGAGGCGAGGTATACGATCAGCGAGAACTTGAGGAACTCCGTCGGCTGGACGGCGAACGGGCCGATGAACAGCCACCTCCCCTCCCCGATCCCGAGCGGGAGGATCGTCAGCACGGTCAGGCCGAATGCGCCGATCATGAAGACGTTATTGATCGCAGCGAGCCGGTGATAGTCGAACAGGGCGAAGAAGGCGAGGACGGCGACCCCGAAACCGGCAGCGAGGAGCTGCTTCATCAGCATGTATCCGTCGCTCCCGTAGTGGCGGATGGAGAAGGGGGCGCTCGCGCTGTAAAGGACGAGAAGGCCACAGAACAGGAGAAAAACCGTGACCAGAAGCGCCTTTAGATCGAGTCCTCCCTCCACGCCCTCTCCTCCCTCAACCGTCACAGGATCCCGGGACCAGGATTACGCCAGATGTCCGGGCAAAGGAAGGAAGGACGTTTGCAACGGGGCGATGATCGGTCCGTCACGAAGGGGACAACTGTCCGGCCGGTCGATCCCGGATTCCCTTTTCGCTACTTCTGGGAGAAGCCGGGAAGCCGTGATATGAAGCGGACGAACTCCTCGCCCCGCTCCGCGAAATCGGTGAACTGATCGAAGCTCGAGCATGCAGGCGAGAAGAGAAAGGTATCGCCCGGCCCGGCGGCGGCGAGGGAGAGGGAGATCCCCTCTTCGAGGTCGGACCCGACCGCGGTCTCGATCCCGAAGCGGGCAAGTAGCGCGGAGAGCTCCCCGGCCGCCTCGCCATAGGTGATCACCGCCCGGACAGGACGCGCCCCGACCTCGCGGGCGAGATCCTCGTAACCTGCCCCCTTCGACCGGCCGCCGATCAGAAGGACGACATCCCCCTCGGTGGCGCGGAGGGCAGCGATCGCCGAGGCCGGGTTGGTCGACTTCGAATCGTTGATGACGCGGACCCCTCCCACCGTCCCCCCCTCCTCGAGACGGTGGGGGAGGCCGAACGCTGCCCTGAGC
>QMQL01000188.1 GCA_003650505.1 Candidatus Acetothermia bacterium
CATCTGGGAGCTTGAGCGGTTAATCGCTAACCAGATCGAGTATCACAACTGCAGGCGGAGGCATTCGGCGTTGGGGTACACAGCGCCGATCGACTACATCCTCCAGGAGGAGATCCTGCCACGTCCAGCCGTGGGCTTAGCACTTCATCGCACTTAAACTGGTGCAAGATTCCAACCGCATGTCCATCTCTGGGGTTCAAGTATCACAGTAAGAGAACTGCTTAAAGAAACTGCTTCTGAGCTGTTTTCGGTCTTTCCCCCTGAAAGCTGGGATGCGCCTGTCCATTGGGGATACGCTCGCGTCCGCGCGATTCGAAGCGAACGCAGTGAGAGCCCCCTCGCTGAAGCAGGAGAGGTCATAGAAGTGTTATTTGGGTCGGGGTGTTCTCAGCTAGATGTCCACCTGTTCGAATTCTTCTCTTTCAACGAAGTCGTTACTCCGCTGCACTTTCGGGTGCCGTACATGGCTGTAGCATCCTGTCTCGAAGAGGATGGCAAAAACATCGCGTCGGATTCTGACTCAGAGTCCAACACATACCTCGTGCTTGCAGCCGATACCAAGGATGGGTGTGATGGAGGTTGGTACAGAACCGTTGGCTATCACTGGGTCACGTTTCCACCAGGGTATTCACCACCATCGCTTTTCAATATCACGGTCACACCAAGGCTCAGGCGATGGACCTAGCGAATGAGCGGCGCGTAACGTAATGAAAGGGGGGATCAATGAAAACGCTGCGAAACATCGTTGCCGGAGTGATTATAGGCGTCCTGATCTGCACTGTCGGGCGAGTCGGCACTTCGATGGGCCAGATCTCAGAGCTCTGGGGCTCAGAGATAACAGTCGGCCGATTGCTTGAACAGGTCGTTCCAGATCTCCTCGCTGTCTTCCCCGAGGAGAGCCGGGGGATGGCGGTTCAGTGGTGCGAAGAGTCTCCATGCACGTTTCTGATCGAGCCCTACCAGGAGATTACGGCGATGGCGCCGTTCGAGATCCTGTTCGGCTCTATCCTCGAGATTCGCCACGGTCGTGTGACGATCGGGCGAGTGATCAAGATCGAGGGGGAAAACGAAAAGCGGGTAGACGCGAACCCCGATGAGGACCTTCCTCCTCCCGGTGAATTACGGGAGTTCATGAACCTTGCTAGCGTACGAGCGTTCATCTTGACTCTTCCGCCTGAGATTCCCGTATCAATGATGATGGTCGCCACGGTACTTGAGAAGGACGGGATCATTGTCGATATCGGCTGGGCCCGGGCAATGGAGGTCGACGAGCTGTCTGTGCGCGAGCTGACTGATGACGCCGCCTCGTGCGAAGCGTTCGCGTTTCACTGGGTGAGACTACCCGATGGCTCTACCCCGGGGGATCTCTTCGTCGTCACGAAAGCAGCCCGATTTGACCTTTACCCGTAACAAGCAAAGTCCAAAGCAAAGTCGGGGTCTACCATTGGATTTTGTAAGCGTTTTCGGGGCCAGGTCTCTACTTTTGATGTTTTGAGTGAAAATGAGGCTGAGGCCGGGCAGGTCGAATTCTTTGCTTTTGTGTTTTAGGATCGGCCTTTGAGGTTCACCCCCACCCTAACCCTCCCCCGTCGAGAGGGGGAGGGGAAAAACGGGGATGTATGCGGAGCGGGATCGGTGTTGACTCGCTCGCTACGCTGATATGATAATGTAAAATCACCCTTTGGGAGGTGGGGATAATGCGGACAAAAACCGCTTCTGCAAGGGAATGTTCGATGCGCGCAGGGACGGGACGGCTCATTGTCGCTTTTCTCTTTCTTCCGCTCCTTCTCAGCCTCGCAGGCTGGGGGGAGGAGATACCTAGCGGGTCCCCGCCAACTGTGTGGGAGAAAGGGAAATACTGGACGTACAACGCGATCCTGAGCTTCCAAGAAGGTAGCACCTACCGCTTCCCGATCACGCTGATCGTGTTGGGCGGGGATACCCACTTCGGGCTGGAGTCCTGGGATCTGGCTGGGATATATGAATCGTACAGCGGTTCGGAGATCGTTGGCGTTCTCCGGATGACCGGCCCGGCCGAGATGTATCTCCGCTGGCCGGCGATCCTCAACTTCATCCCCGGTGCGACCATATCCTCAGCCTCCGATTTGACGCACCAAGCCGCGGCGGTCTCCCTCTCTCCTGCCGGCCTTCCGATCCGGATCGAGAGGGCTGCGGAGTATACGGCCGATCCCGAATTCATACCCGAGGAGCGCTTGATCCCCGACTGGCTGGGAGAGGAGGACGGGCGGTTCCTCCTCGAGGCGGTCACCCTCATCCCGGAGGATCCGGAGGGTATCGACACGCCTGCTGGCGCGTTCCCCAACGCGATTCCCGTCCGCTACACGTGGGAGAGGATGGAGCAAAACTCCGGCCGGGCTTTCTGGTCGCCCGAGCTTCAGTGGTGGGTCTACGCCGAGGGAGTGGAGGAGAGGCCGGACGGCTCTCCGATCGACTCCTACACGATAGCCCTCACTTCGTTCGGAGTCCTTCCGCAAGGCGAGATCATCGACAGACTCTCGGCGGCGCTTTCCTCGATGGAGGCTACCGATCCCGAGGGAGCTGAGCGGATCGGTGAGTTCCTGAAAGAGGAAGGGCTGGACATTCAGTAGCTTCGATCCGTTCGGACTCTCAATCCAGCATAACCCACGTTGGCTACAAGGGCAGACTCTCCTTCTGCCTTGATCCTTTTCACGCAGTACGTCTCTCTTCCCATTCGCACCTAGCTGTAACCGGGAGCCCGGAGCCCGTCATTCAGGAACCGGTCTCCGGATTGCCAAGGTAAAAAG
>QMQL01000189.1 GCA_003650505.1 Candidatus Acetothermia bacterium
CCTTGATCTCCCGGGGAGGTGAGGAACGCGTCGGGGCGGGGGTCGTGATCGGAGCCGACGGGCCGAAGAGCAGGGTCGCTGCTGGTTCAGGCCTGTCCCCAGCGGCGGCCCCGCTGCCGGCCGCCCAGGCGATCGTCGAAGGAGCGCCGACGGAGGACATGGTCGAGGTCTATTTCGGCTGGGATCTCGCCCCCGGTTTCTTCGCCTGGGCCGTCCCCGCGGAGCCGGACCGCTCGAGAGTCGGACTCGCCGTCCCTCCCGGCGAGAACCCGCAGAGATTCCTCGATCGGCTCCTCACCGATCGGTTCCCCTCCAACCGCGTCCTCTCCCGCGCCTCGGGGTTCATCCCTTCCCGGCCGGTCGATCGCTCGATCGACGACCGGCTCATCCTCGTCGGCGATGCCGCCGGCCAGGTGAAGCCACTCACCGGTGGAGGGCTCTACTTCGGAGGGCTCTGTGCCGCCATCGCCGGTCGGGTCGCAGCCGGAGCCGCCCTCTCCGGTCGGACCGACAGGGCGGGGCTCACCGAATACGAGGTCAGGTGGCGCGCCGCGCTCGGAACCGAGATCCGCTTCGGCCTCGCCGGTAGAGAGGCGCTCCTACCCCTGGATGACGACGGGATCGACGAGATCTTCGCCCGCCTCGACGACCCCGAACTCCTCACCTTCATCGCGGAAACGGCCGACATCGACCGGCCGAGCCGGCTGATATCCACCCTCGTTCACCGGCCATGGCTGTGGGAAAGGGTCCTTCCCATCATCGGGATCATGGACGGACGACGAAGGGCGAAGGCAGAACTTGAACCGCTTGGTCGGCGGCGCAAGAACGCCCTATAATCCCCGGACGATGGCAAAACGGAGCGGCAAGAAACAGAAGGGGGCCCACAAGGAGGTCAATCGGCCTCCAGCCATCTGGGATCGGATCCTTGTCTACTCGGTTGCGTTCACCGTTTTCGCCATCCCCCTCTTTATATGGCCGGGGATCACCGAATACGGTTACGGAAAGTCGATCGTCGGTCTGATCGCGATATCGATCCTTTCGATCCTATGGGGGATCTCAGCCTGGCAGAAGAAGGGATGGTCGATCCGGATTCCATGGATCATCCTTCCCGTCCTCGGGTTCGTGGTCGCCTCCCTCTTCTCGCTCGTCGGCGCTCTGAACGGGAGGGTGGTGGTGCAGAGCCTGGTCCTCTTCGTCTTCTTCTTCCAGCTCCTCTTGATCATTGCGAACACAGTCCGGGAGAAGAGGGACGTGAATCTCATCCTCTTCTCCCTCCTCGCCTCCGGCTTCCTCGCCGGCCTGTACGGGCTCCTCCAGTACCTCGGGGTGATGCGGGGGGCGAGCATCGGCGGCTCAGGGTTGGGGAACGTCATATCCACGATGGGGAACAAGAACTACCTCGGCGGCTTCCTCGCCTACACCCTCTTCCCCGCGGTCGTCCTCGTCGTCAGGCTCCGCTCCCGGCTCCTGCGGGCGACCTCGATCCTGCTCATCTCGTTCTCCTTCGGGACCGTGCTCCTCCTCGAACAGATGGGAACGGTGATATCGCTCATCATCGCGGCGATCACCCTTATCGTCGGTTGGCTAATCTTCCGACCGGTCGAGCCGCTCCGGAGGAACAGGGGCTGGCTGATCGGCCTCGGGTTAGCCCTCGTCCTCACGTTCCTGATCGAGGCCCCATCCGGACCGCTGAACTCGGTCGTCGGTCTATCCGCTGACGGCTCGTCGTGGATCGGACGGATCTGGGCCGCGAGCTCGGGGAAGACCCGATCCTGGGATGGGTAGGTCGGCTGGGAGGTGTTCAAGGACCATCCCCTCACCGGGGTCGGCCTCGGAAACTACAAGCTGAACTTCATCCCATATAAGGCGAAGTTCCTCGCCACACCACGGGGGGCATCCTACGACTTCTACATACCGCGGGCGGCGCAGGCGCACAACGAATACGTCCAAGCGATAGCCGAGCTCGGGATCCTCGGGATCCTCGCCCTGATATCCTTCCTCGTCGTTCTCCCGCTGGCCGTATGGAGGAGGCTACGGAGGAACGCCGATGAGGCCGATCGCTTAGACATCCTCCTTTACGCTGCCGGGATCGTCGCCTTCCTGGTCCACGCCCTGGTCAGCTTCCCCGCCCATCTCCCGGCATCGAGCCTCGCCGTCCTCGTCATCGGTGGGCTCCTCTTCTCCCGCGCCTACGGGGAGGAGTCCACCGTTCCGGTCCGGCTGACCGGCTGGGGGATGAAGTCGGCCATCGCAGCCGTCACAGCGATCGGGCTTTCAGCATCGGTGATCGCCGCCCGGGACCTCGAAGCGAACTTCTTGATGGGAAAGGGGATCGAACAGCTCCAGCTCGGTCAGTACTCCACAGCCGAGCAGACGCTCAAGCGGAGTATCCGGCTAGATTTCGCCCCGCGCCAGACCTATTACTACCTCGCCTCGGCCCAGGCGAGGCTCGGAGAGTACGACGAGGCACTCGCGAACTACAAGCGTTGCTTCACCAGGTTCGTCGACGAGTCGGTCTACCTCATCTACGCCGACCTGGCGACGAGCCGCGGGAGGACGGAGGAGGCACGGGCTGCGGTCGAACTCCTCCTCGCAAGCCATCCGGACCGGGAGATCGAAACGAAGGCGCGCTACATCGAGGCGAATATCGCCCTCAAGGAGAATGACTACAACGGGGCGATCGACATCCTCGAGGAGCTCGTATCCGACAACCCGAACTTCGAGCTCGCCTACATCGGCCTCGGGAACATCTTCCTCGCCCGCGGGATGCCGGTGAACGCGC
>QMQL01000190.1 GCA_003650505.1 Candidatus Acetothermia bacterium
CTCCACAGCTCGTACGTCAACGAGGTCGGCGATCCACGCGGATCGCCGACCTCGTTGACGTATGAGCTGTGGAGGAACGCGCGCTCGAGCGCCTCCGGCGAGATCTTGAGCCGGAGCCTCCTTGCAAGCTCCTCTATCGGTTTTGGCCTCATGCAACGGCTACCCCCAATCGGCCTGCGTTAAGAGGTCGAAATATCTAGTTAGGGCGGGAGGATTCGAACCTCCGATCACGGCTCCAAAGGCCGCTGCCTTACCGCTTGGCTACGCCCTAAAACGTCATATCGTCGGTCGGGAGGCCATCCTCGCCGGCGACCTCCCGGTATCTCTCAAGGATAGCCCGTTCCATCTTCAAACGGAAGTCGTTGTCGATCGGGTGGGCGGTGTCGCGGAACTCGCCGGTTCTCATCTCGCGGCTCGGCATGGCGACGAACAGGCTATCCCTGCCTTGAATCACCTTCACGCTGTGGATCACGAAGACGTCGTCGAACACGACCGAGCAGAACGCCTTCAGGTTCCCCGCGCCGCGCATCGGCCGGACCTCTACCCGTGTGATCTCCACCCTCGGAACCTCTCCCCAACAGTCGCTTTACGAGCGGATGTTAGCTGACCGGATCGGTGGTTTCAATCGTCATCCTCCCCGGCTATCTCGAAGAGGGTCACCCCCTCCCCCCCTCGGTTCGGAGGAGGGCTACCGTAGGAGCGGACGAACGTGCAGGAGGAGAGATAGGCGCGGATCGCGTCGCGGAGGGCGCCCGTCCCCTTCCCGTGGAGGATGCTGGCGCTCCTGATATCAGCGCGGAGGAGGCGATCGAGGTAGGACTCGACCTCCCGGAGGGCCTCACTGACGGTCATCCCGCGGACGTTGAGCTGAAGAGGGACCCTCTCCGGTCGGGGGATCCGCCGTGAGGGACGGGAAGGACTAGAATCGGAGGCGCGCTCCCCGCGCGGAGGGAAAAGATCGGTCGGATCGGTCAGGACGCGGATCCCGTCGAGATCGACGGTGACCTTCCCCTTCGGATCGACGTGGACGATCCGGCCATCGGCTCCGACGCTGTGGACGTGCACCTTATCCCCTTCGGCGAGCTCGGCGAGCGGCCGGGAGGCCGGACTCCCTTCCTCCTCGCGGAACCCGCGCGCGGCCTCCCTGAGCTCGGATACCGCATGGATGTCGTCGCGGAGCCGCTCCGGATCTGTCCCCGCCTTCGCCTGAGCGAGGATCGATTCGATCCGCTTCTGTCCGTCGCGGAGGAACCCCTCCAACCGCCGGAGCCGCTCGGACAGGGCCGCCTCGCGCTCCTTCTCGAACGCGGCGAGCCGCCTCTCGTAGTCCTGACGGAGCCTCCGGGCCTCCTCCTCCTCGGAACGGGCCGCCTTACGATGGGCGGAGAGGGCCTCCCGCTCGCGGTGAAGCTGCTCTATCACATCCTCGGCGCGGACCTCACCGGTCGATAGGAAGCCTCGCGCCCGCTCGATCAACCGCTCGGGGAGGCCGAGCCTCTCGGCGATGACGAACGCGTTGCTCCTCCCGGGGAGCCCTTCGATCACGGAGAAGGTCGGGGAGAGGGAGGCCGGATCGAACCCCATCGATGCCGTCTTTATCCGGGGATGGCGGAAGGCGAGGTATTTCAAGGGGGTGAGATGGGTGGAGACGACGGTGAACCCGCCCTTCTCGAGGAGATCCTCGATCACCGCCACCCCGAGCGCCGCCCCCTCCTGCGGATCTGTACCGGCTCCGAGCTCGTCGAGGAGGACGAGGGAGCCGGAGTCGGCCTCGGCGAGGATCGAGACGATGTTCTTCATGTGGGCGGAGAAGGTGGATAGGTTCTGTTCGATCGATTGCTCGTCCCCGATGTCGGTCCTGATCCGGGAGAGGATCGGAAGCTCGCTGTCGGGCGAGGCGGGTATCGGTATCCCCGCCTGGAACATCGCCGAAAGGAGGCCGAGCGTCTTCAGGGTGACCGTCTTCCCGCCGGTGTTCGGGCCGGTGATCACCATCATCCTCTCTTCGCGGCCCAGAGAGAGCGAGATCGGGACGACCTTCTCCGCGGGGAGGAGGGGGTGACGGGCATCGCGCAGGGCGATCCTCACTCCGATCGCGGGGAAGGAACAGCGATGCGCAGCGGCATACCCGGCGCGGCCGAACAGGGAGTCGAGGTGGGCGAGGATCGCCCGATCGCGGAGGAGGGCCGGTCCACAGGAGACGAACAGATCGGTCAGCTCGCGGAGGATCCGACGGATCTCGTCGCGGATCTCGCCGGTCAAACCGGCAAGCACGTTATTCTCCGCCACGAGGAAGGACGGCTCGGCGTAGAGGGTCTGGCCGGTCGAGGAGCGGTCGTGGACGATGAACTCCATCGCCCCGAGTGCACCGGAGCGGATCGGGACGACGAGCCTCCCGCCACGGCGGGTGATGACCGGTTCGCTTATCAGCTCCGGGTTCCGATCGATCAACGAGCGGAGCTTCCCCTCGATCCTCTCCTCGAGGATCCGCTTCTTCTTGATCAACCGGGAGAGGAGCTTCGAGGCCGTCTCGCGCACCTCGCCATGCTCGTCGATCGTCCTACGTATCCCTTCCTCTATCTCCCTCCCGCCGCCGGTCAGACGGCCGGCATAGGAGGAGAGGGCCGGGAACTCGTCCGCGGAGAACAGCCCGCGCACCCTCCGCGTCGCCTCGATCGTTCGGAGGACGGGGAGGAAATCCTCCCCGTCGAGAGCTCCCCCCCCCTTCGCCCGCTCCAGCAACGGGGCCAGATCGCTCGCCCCACCGAGGGA
>QMQL01000191.1 GCA_003650505.1 Candidatus Acetothermia bacterium
CTCACAAGCTATCTCGAGAGGAGGATGGGCTAGTTATGGAAAGGAATACCAGCAACTGCAAGATTGTGCGTGGAGCAGCTCACGGTAACCTTCCGTTCTCCCGGTATGTAGCTGTGGGGAACACAGTTTATATTTCCGGAATCGTCGGACGTGATCCGATCTCCCATGAGCTGGAGCGGAACAGCCTAGGGAAACAGACGCGCGTTGCACTCAGTGTGATAGAGAGCATTCTGGGGGAAGCAGGAGCATCCCTCGGTGACGTGATGAAGGCAACCATCTTCGTCACGGACATGTCACGATATGGCGAAGTGAACATTGCATATCGAGATGTTTTTGGAGCGAACTTGCCTGCGCGCACCTGTGTTGAGGTCAAGAGCCTTCCGGATCCCGAGGCTCAAGTAGAAATTGATGTTATTGCTTGTCGGCGGGAGGGCTAATGACTGAGCACAGAGTGCTTGTTGTGGATGCGTTTACGAAACGTGCGTACGGTGGGAATCCGTGTGCTGTTGTGTTCGACGCTGACGATTTATCGTCCGGGCAGATGCAGATGGTTGCTCAAGAGATGAACCTATCGGAGACGGCCTTCATTCTTGCGTCCAATCGGGCGAAGTTCCGCGTGCGCTATTTCACGCCACGTACGGAGATTCCATTTGCCGGACACCCCACGATTGCAGTGACGTACGCTATGGCCATGCAGGGCAACATCAGGGTGCCGCAATCTCGAAGTACGATTGAGATCGAATTTGAGATCGGAGTGCTTCCCGTGACGATCGAAGCTGGCGAAGCAGGCGTCGAAAGAATCATCATGACACAGCCTGCCCCAGAGTACGCTGATACCGCAGCGCCGCGCATAGTGGCAGAAGCGCTGCAACTTACAGAGGAAGACCTCCTTTCCGCATCTCCTCCACAGGTGGCCAGCGTTGGCGTTCCGTTCTTAATGATTGGGGTGAAAGATCGAGAGACGTTGCTGGGCATACAACCGAATTGGGATGAGTTGCAGAGTGTGTGCAATGTAGTGGACGTTTCTGCGGCGTATCTGTATGCGTTGGGTGGACACGACTCAGATGTTGATCTGTGCGCTCGCTTTCTTGATCCGTTCGCCATGTATGAAGATCCGTTCACGGGATCGGCGTGTGGGGCGATGGCGGCATTGGCCGCTCGAAATGGCCTTATTCATAAGGGCCACGTGGTAGTTGAGCAAGGGGAGGGGGTTGGCCGGATCGGGTACGCGGACGTTCACCTGCAGGACGTGGACAGCAAAATCCTCGTTGGAGGAGCGGCGGCTCTAGTCCTCTCCGGCAGCATAACAGCCCCTCTGGTTATCGACGGGGGCAACCAAGACAATGGAGGTTGATTATGACGGAAGCTTGGACTCGCGATGCTCAATCATTGACTGAATATCATGCCGTTCAATACAAACCAGGGCGTGAGTACATCCTTCGCATGACAACCGGAGCTGACGTGTGGCTGGCCATTCAGCAGTTCGCGATTGACAACAGCATCCGTTTTGCCAAGATCCACGCTGCATTCATGGGGGGGTTGCAGCCCGCGCGGTTTCTTGTCTGGGCACCAGACACGAGTGATCCAAGCAACTGGCATCACGAGGAAGCGATGGAGATTGCAAACCTGAGCATGATCCTTGCGATAGGCGGCATTATTCATGTAAGGCAGTTAGATGGACGGGAAGAACCGTTCCCGGCGATTCACTTCGTCATCGGTGGAGCGTGGAACGTTCCCACCATTGGTGGACACTTGCTCCCCGGCTCGATCGTCAGGGGAGCGTTCGAGTTCTTTGTAACCGAGCTGAAAGGAATCGACGTTCTGTATGGACCTGCGGAGCCAAGTAATTTCCCTGAGAATTGGTACTACGAGGTCCTCAACGAGTAAGTGGAGGGATCAACATGTTTGACACAATAATCACCGGTGGATTACTCGTCGATCAAGGGAGAATCCGCCGGGCGGATGTGGCAATAGTTGATGGCAAGGTTGCCGAGGTTGGCCCTGATATTGCCGGCAAGGCCAACCGCACGATCGATGCGCAAGGCAAGTACGTCCTTCCCGGAATCATCGATGTGCATACGCATCCTGTCTATCTGGATGACTTGCAGGGAACTTCAGAGGCGGCAGCGCATGGGGGGATCACCACCGTGATCCACTACGCCTATGCCAAGCCAGGGATGAAGCTCATAGACACAATCTCCCAGTTTCGTGAGGAAGGGGAAGCAGCATCCGTCCTCGACTTTGCGTTGCACGGGGGACTTTTCGACCCGAGGAACCAATCAGAGGAGATACCACAAGCAGTGCAGGCTGGGGTGACATCGTTCAAGATGTTCATGACTTACGCGAAGCTTAAGTGGATGAGCGATGACTATCAGCTGATGCGCACATTTGATATCATTGCCCAAGCTGGCGGTATGGGGATGGTGCACGCGGAGAACGGTCTAGCCACCGATTATCTTCAAGATAAGTACCTGCAGATAGGGCGTGATCCCAAGGAAGTGTTTGTCGCCACCCGACCGGCGATCTTGGAAGCGGAGGCGGTGAACCGGGCGATTGCTATGGCGCAGGTTGCAGGATGTCCACTGTACATCGTTCATCTCACCGCGCGGGAGGATGTTGAGGTGCTGAACCTAGCCCGGAACAAGGGCTATCGCGTCTTCGGAGAGACATGTCCGCAGTATCTTACCTTGACCAGCGAGGAAGTATTCAAAAACGGAGCTCTTGCCAAG
>QMQL01000192.1 GCA_003650505.1 Candidatus Acetothermia bacterium
CTCTGCCTCGGCTCGAACCTCGGGGACCGGAAGGATCTGATCGAGTGGGGGGTGAAAGAGCTCGAGAGGAACGGGATAACCGTGACCGCCCGTTCGTCCCTCTACGAGACCGAGCCGGTCGACTACGAGGAGCAGCCGTGGTTTCTCAACTGCGTCATCCAGGGGGCGACGCGCCTCCCGGTCGGACGGCTCCTCGCCACGCTGAAGGGGATCGAGGCCGGCGCGGGCCGAACCGAAAACGTCAGGTTCGGCCCGCGCCGGCTCGACATCGACATCCTCCTCTATGGGGACGAGGTGATCACGGAGGGGCCGGTGATCGTCCCTCATCCGCGGTTAAACGAGCGGCGATTCGCCCTGATACCGCTCACTGAGATCGCCCCCGACTTGACCGATCCCCGGGACGGAAGGCTGTTTTCCGAGATATTGAGCGGACTCGATGAGGGGAAGAAGGTGTTGAAATCGACGTAAAGAGGATATTGATCTCCGTCGACGAGACGGGGAGCAGGGAGAAACGGACCAGGGTCGCCCTCCTCGAGGGAGACCGGTTGATGGAGATCTACTACGGGCATCCATCGCAGGAGAAGATCGTCGGTAACGTCTACAAGGGCCGGGTGGAGGACGTCCTCCCCGGCCTCGGCTCGGCGTTCGTGAACATCGGGGAGAAGAAGACCCTGTTCCTCTCCCAAGGCGAGATCAACGACCAGATATTGATCGAGAAGGGGTTCAAGCCGTGGCAGGGGCGGGTTCCGATCGAGAAGGTCCTCCGGCCCGGCCAGCTGATCACCCTTCAGGTCCGGCGGGCGGGGATCGGGACGAAGAACCCGCAGGGGACGACGAAGATCAGCCTCCCGGGCCGGTTTTGGGTCTACCTCCCGACCGAGGACCGTCTCGGCGTATCGCGCCGGGTGGAGAGCGTCCGCGAGCGGAGGAGGATCCGGCGGATCGCCCGCGCCCTCAAGAAACCGGGAGAAGGGATGATCGCGCGGACGGCGGCGCAATGGGCGAGCAAGACCGACCTCGAGCGGGACTACGAGCTCCTCACCGAGACGTGGAAGGGGGTGGAGGCCGCGGCCCGGTCGGCGAAGAAGCCCCGCCTCCTGTACAAGACGATGGGACTCGTGCAGACGATACTCCGCGACCGGCTCGACCCGGATACGAAG
The DNA here is from genome assembly GCA_003650505.1 of Candidatus Acetothermia bacterium. Classification (GTDB taxonomy): domain Bacteria; phylum Bipolaricaulota; class Bipolaricaulia; order UBA7950; family UBA9294; genus B2-G16. The sequence continues at coordinate 1,161 of QMQL01000192.1, forward strand.
GAAGTGATCGTCGACTCTCAATTCTTCCACGAGAAGATCCAGATGTTCCTCGACTACATGCGGATGTCGGAATACAAGGGGCGGGTCCGCCTCTACCGGGGGAAGGAACCGCTGTTCGACGCGTTCAAGATCGAGGATCAGATACGGCAGAGCCTCGAACGGCGGGTCCCCCTCGCCGGCGGCGGGTCGCTGATAATCGACGAGACCGAGGCCCTGATCGCAATTGACGTCAATACAGGCGGGGATATTCGGCATCGGAACCAGGAGGACGCGATCCTGAACACCAACCTAGAAGCGGCGGTCGAGATATCGCGCCAGCTCAGGCTCCGACAGATAAGCGGGATCATCGTCGTCGATTTCGTCGATATGGAGAACCCGAAACACGTCCAGATCCTGATCGACAAGGTGAAGGAGGTATTGAAACGGGATCGGGTCCCGACCGACTTCGTGGACATGACGGCACTCGGGCTCATCGAGATTACCAGGAAGAGGAAGGGGGAGAGCCTCTCGGACATGTTGGAGAACGCCCAGTTCGACGCTTGATCGCGCTCGGATCGGCCGCTAGAATGAAGTGAACGGGCGAATAGCTCAGCTGGGAGAGCGTTCGGGTCACATCCGAAAGGTCGCAGGTTCGAGCCCTGCTTCGCCCATTTGCCGGGCGGGATTTTCCGCCCGGCGTTCGAATTCCGCGGGAGGGATCGGATGAAGTCGCTCGTGACCGGAGGGACAGGGTTCATCGGAGCGAACGTCGTCCGCGCCCTCCTCGACGCTGGGGATGAGGTTCGCGTCCTCGTCCGGAAGGGATCGAACCTCGTCAATCTCCACGGCCTCCCGGTCGAGCTCGCCGAGGGGGACGTCCGAGATCCGGGTTCGATCCGCCGGGCCGTCTCAGGGTGCGAGCGCGTCTACCACGTCGCCGCCGTCTACTCGTTCTGGTTGAAGGATCCGGAGCTTCCGTTCCGGGTGAACGTCGATGGGACCCGGAACGTCCTCCGGGCGGCCCTGGAAGAAGGTGTCGAGCGGGTCGTCTACACGAGCTCGGTCGCCACCCTCGCTGTTCCGACCGGGGAGACCCCGGTGACCGAGGATGCGCCGGTCGATCCGAACCGGATAGTCGGTCCGTACAAGCGGAGCAAGTACCTGGCAGAGGAGGTCGCGCGGGAGTACGCCGCCGCGGGCCTTCCGATCGTGATCGTCAACCCCTCCTTCCCCGTCGGTCGCTACGACATCAAGCCGACCCCGACCGGTCGGCTGATCGTCGATTTCCTCAACCGGAGGATGCCGGCGTACATGGTTACGGGGATGAACGTCGTCGACGCCGAGGTGGTCGCCCGTGGGCACCTCCTCGCCGCCGAGAGGGGGAGGATCGGGGAGCGCTACATCCTCGGGGGGGAGAACGTATCGATGCGCGATCTCCTCGCAATCCTATCAGAAATCACCGGGATCCCCGCCCCGCGGATCCGCATCCCGTACGCCCCGGCCCTGACGATGGCGTATCTGAACGCGTGGTTCTGCCGGCTGACCGGGACGACGCCGCGGATGACCCCGGAGA
>QMQL01000193.1 GCA_003650505.1 Candidatus Acetothermia bacterium
GAAGGAGTCGCTCTCGACCGAGTCGTATTTTCCGACGACGCCGGGGGTCATCCTCGAGGTCGCCTCGACGATCGCCGCCGCCGCCGTCTCCCCACCGGCGAGGACGTAGTCGCCGATCGAGACCTCCTCGTCGACGAACGAGAGGATCCTCTCATCGACCCCCTCGTAGCGGCCGCAGAGGAGGACGAGCCCGTCGAGCTTGGAGTAGCGGATCGCGTCCTCCTGGGAGAAGAGCCTCCCCTGGGCGGAGAGGAGGATCACGCGGAGCTTCCCATTGAACCCGGACCGGATCTCCTCGATCGCCCGGACGAACGGCTCAACCTTCATCACCATCCCGACCCCGCCCCCGTACGGCCGATCGTCGACCGTCCGATGCGGATCGTCGGTGAAATCGCGAAGGTTCAAGACGTCGATCTTTATCGTCCCTGCCTCGCGGGCCTGGCCGATCACCCCGATCGACAGGAAGCGGTCGAGCTCATCGGGGAAGATGGTGACGATATAGAAACGCATGATCGATCAATCGACGATCTCGAGGACGACCTCTCGGTCGAGCCGGGCGGCGACCCCCTCGAGGAAGGTGCGGAGGGCACCGATCGTCCTCCCCCCTTTTCCGAGGACCCTCCCACGATCCTCCTTCCCGACGTGGAGGAAGAATATGTCGATCTTCTCGGTCTCGATCCGATCGATCTTAAGCTCGTCCTCCCGTTCGATCAGGGAGCGGACGAGAAACTCGCACAGTCGATAGAGCAACGCCCCTCCGGTTTAGCCCTCTTCTTCCTTCTTCCCTTCTCCCTCTACCGGTTCCTCTTCGGCTTCTTCGGCCTCCTCAGCCACTTCCTCCGCAGCCGGCTCTTCGGCCGGCTCCACGGGGGCCTCTTCAGCCTCCTTCTCGGCGCCCGCCACTTCCTTCGCCTTCTTTCCCTTCTTCGGTGTCGGCTTCAGCTCCTTCTTCTCGATCGCGACCTCCTCGCCGCGCTTGGCGGCGTCGAAGGCGGCCATCACGCCGGCCTTGGAGGGGATGTTCCGCGCCGCCCGCGTCGCCTTCGCACCGTCGAGGAGCCACGTGAGGGCCGTCTCGCCGTCGACCTCGAACGTCACCGGATCGGTCTTCGGATCGTAGAATCCGAGATCGGCGACGACCTTGGCATCCCGCGGCTTCCGCCCGTCGAGGACGACGAGCCGGTACGAAGGCTGCCCTTTCCTTCCGACCTTCTTCAACCGGATCTTCGCTACCATCTGTTCACCTCACCTTATAGTCTTTGCTGAAAAACCAACGGAGATCTTCAACGAGCCCCGAGGAGATCCGCTGGGAAGCGTCCCTTCCCGCGGCGGCTTCCGAACGACTTCAATGCGCGCCTCGCCGCTTCGAAGTGCGACAGGACGCGGTTCACATCCCGCACCTTCGTCCCGCTCCCGCGGGCGATCCTCTTCTTCCGACTCCCGCCAATTATAGACGGGTTGAGCCGTTCTTCCACCGTCATCGCCCGGAGTATCGCCAGGGTCCGGCGCAGCTCCATCTCATCGACCTCGCTCCCGGCGAGATTCGCCCCGCCCGGGAGGTGTTCGAGGAGCTGGGATAGGGGCCCGAGCCTGCGCATCTGCTCGAGCTGCTCGAGGAAGTCCTGGAGGGTGAACCGGTCGTCGCGGATCCGCTTGACGAGGTCTTTCGCCCTCTCCCCGTCGAACTGCTCCTCGGCCCGCTCGATCAGGGTGAGGACGTCCCCCATCCCGAGGATCCTCTCGGCCATCCGCTTCGGATGGAACGGCTCGAGCCGATCGACCCTCTCCCCCGTCCCGAGGTAGACAATCGGCACGCCAGTCACGTGCCGGATCGAAAGGGCCGCCCCGCCGCGGGCGTCCCCGTCCGCCTTGGCGAGGATCACGCCGGTCAGGTCGATCCTCTCGTCGAACGCGACCGCGACGTTCACCGCCTCCTGCCCGGTCATCGCGTCGACGACGAGGATCCTCTCCTCCGGCTCGATCGAGGCGGCGATCTCGCCGATCTCGGCCATCATATCCTCGTCGATCTGGAGCCTTCCGGCCGTGTCGACGATCACCACGTCCCGCAGGGTATCAGCGGCCGCAGCGAGCCCGGCACGCGCCGCCTCAGGCGGAGATAGCTCGAGGTCCTTGAAGACGGGGACGCCGATCCCCTCGCCGAGCCGCTCGAGCTGCTCCACCGCCGCCGGCCGACGGAGGTCGCAGGCGACGAGGAGGGGCTTCCTACCGTCCTTCTTCAGGGAGGCGGCGAGCTTGGCCGCCGTCGTCGTCTTCCCCGAGCCCTGGAGGCCGACGAGGATCACCGCCGAAGGACGGCTCTCGAGGGAGAGGGACCTACGCTCCTCCCCCATCGTCGCCGCCAGCTCGTCGCGGACGATCTTCAACACCTGCTGGCCGGGGGTGAGGCTGTCGAACACCTCGGATCCGATCGCCCTCTCCCTTATCCGCTCGATCAGCTCCTTGACGACCTTGTAGTGGACGTCGGCCTCGAGGAGAGAGAGGCGGATCTCGCGGAGGGCGGAGGAGACGTCGTCCTCGGTCAACGCCCCCTTCCCGCGGAGGCGGTTGAACAGCGAGGTAAGCCTCTCGCTCAACGAATCGAACACGAATCCTCACCTCCCTTTGCCGATCGAGGGTACGCCCCGGTCCGATCCCGATCAACCGGCGGAGAGGACGCGCTCGACAAGATCGGTCGTCATC
>QMQL01000194.1 GCA_003650505.1 Candidatus Acetothermia bacterium
CATCATGAGGTAAAACTCGGTTCCGGGTGAGAACGCCGCAATGTCCACGCCGTCAATCCCGTCCAATGCTTGCAGTGCTTCTTGCGACTGCCACTGGTCGGAGATCTCGAGTTCGTGGCGCGACATCATCGTTCGGATCGTTGCCGGCTCGGTCGTTCCGATGAACCTGACCTCCTTTGGCGCATCGGCGTCGATCGGAAGCCAGTAGTTCGGGTTTTGGATCATGTCTAGCTCTTCTTCAACCCGGAATTCCTTCACCATGTACGGCCCGCTCCCGGCGTCATGGTCGACGAGGTATGCTTTCCCGTAGTCGCCCATGTCGCCATAGGGACCGGGCTTTACGATGTTTGCTTCTACTAGATCCTTATTTAGGATGTAGAGACGGTACAAGGTAGAAAGGAATGGGCCGAACGGCTGCGAGAGGTGGAAGCGCACGGTGTACGCATCAACCACTTCTGTGCTCTCCACCCGTCCCACAAACAAGAAAGCGTACCCTTCACCGATCGTGGTGAGACGATCCATCGAAAACTTGACGTCTTCAGCGGTTAAGGGAGTCCCGTCGTGGAAGGTTACATCGTCCCTCAGATGGAAAGTCCATGTTAGGCCGTCTGCCGAAGCCTCCCATGAGGTGGCCACGTGCGGCAGGGGGTCACCGTTTGTATCTGGGTAGACAAGCGTATCATATAGGTTGACGAATGATGAGGAACTGGAAAAATCGGAACCCACTGCTGGATCGATGTATGTGGGCCAAGCGAACGTCACGCGCAGCACCCCACTGTCGTCGCTCCAGCCGGTCAGTCCCAATGCCAACAGCAATACTAAGCCAACAACTAAGAGCGCTAAATTCCGTTTCATGTCACGCACCTCCATTGGTTTACTGCTTTGATTCTTCTTGATTTAGGTGCCTATTTTCCCCAACCACCCCCTTTCCTTGGTGCAGGATCATCTTGTCCACGATGACGGTTATTAGCGAGTCAAGATATGCTCGGAATTCTTCCTGATCCTGCATCACGGAGTATTTGCCCGTCTCGATCTTATCCCGCAGTTCCCGTAGCTCAGGGGTTATTGCCCCTTCTTCATCGAGTAAAATGATCAATCTGCTGGCGGCGTCGACTAGCCGAAACGGTCCGTACAGTGGCGTCTCGTCGAGCAGGTTGCGCGCGCTCACCACCATATAGGAGACGAGGTCGTAGATCCGAGTGTCATCCGGCATCGTAGACCTCGAAGAAGAGCACGTTCCGGTCCCGAGGTGGGGCAGGCGGCTCCTCGGCTGGTTCGCCCACTGTGACGATGAGGAGCGGCTCCATTCCGTTAGGAATGGTGAGGAGTCGCTTGACTGCACCGCGGTGGAACGAGGCGACGACGCATGTTCCCAGCCCTTCAGCATGAGCGGCGAGGAGCAGGTTCTGCACCGCCATGCCCGTGTCGACGATGGACAGGAAATCCCGCCCCACCTTTCCTCCTTTCCGGGCCGCCTCCTTCATATCCTGACAGGCAACGATCAAGGCAGGGGGATCACCGAGCAGACCCGGACTGATCATCTTGATCTGGCGGATGCGGTTCGGATCGGTGACTGCGACGAACCGCCACGTCTGCGCATTTCCGCCCGATGGGGCCCAGATCGCCGCCGCGATCAGCCGCTCGAGGGTGTGCCGTTCGATCGGCTTGTCCGTGAACGCACGTACGCTCCTCCGTCCCACGATCGCCTCCCACAGCTCCACCATCATCCTCTCCGTAGTTCCCGCGTCCTCTCTTCGTCAATCTGCGGCGGCTCGCCGGTGATCGCTACCCCGTAAACCCGCTCCGCGGTCTCGCGCGTCACGTAACCGTCCAATACGTCGTTCAGCACGGCCTGCGGGTCGCGCTTCTTTGGATCGCCGTAGCCTCCACCCATTCCGGTGATGAATCTGACCACATCGCCTCCGTGCAATACCTCGTTGGAGAAGCGCCCCCGGCGATCCGCTTTGCCATCCAGGGTGCGGACTTCCACTAGGTTTGGGGTCCCGTCCATTCCGCCAGCGAGCCCCCACGGCGGGAACCTGTTCCGGCCGAAGCTCGCGGTGACGAACGCTTGGGAGTTCGTGATCCGGTAGTCCTTCACCAAGCCAAATCCGCCGCGCCACTGGCCATGGCCGCCGTCCACGATGTTCAGCGCGAATTGATCGACGATCATCGGGTAGCGCGTCTCCGCCACCTCGATCGATAGGACATAGGTCTCCCCGTCGCCGGAGCAGACCAATCCGCTCTCTCCGTCCTTCCCCTTGCCAGCGCCCCAACCGCCGGCGTTCGGTTCCACCGAGAAGAACCATTCACCGGTGCGGTCGTCGATCCCGCTCACAATTGTCCCGCAGACGCTCAGGAAGTGTCCGGCGGTGATCCGGTCCGGCATCACATCCGCCAGCGCCTTCCAGATGACGTCGCCGGCGTAGCTGTCTGACTCCCAGTAGGTGCTGATCGGGGCTGGGCGCTTCGGGTTGAACACGGTGTCTTCCGGGACGATCACCTCAAGCGGCGCGAAGAACCCCTCGTTGGCATCTCCGTGGGGAGAGACGACCGCCTTGTAGGCGAATTTGGCTGTGCTCTTGAGCGCCGAGAGGGGAGCGTTTATCGGCCCGCGACACGTCTTCGCCGTCCCTGTGTAGTCGACGACAAAGCGGTCATCGGTGATCGTCACCTTGACCTTGACCAAAACCGGA
>QMQL01000195.1 GCA_003650505.1 Candidatus Acetothermia bacterium
GGCTAGCAGAGCGGGTTTCCGAGGACCGCGCCCCGACGTGGTGGGAAGGGCTGCGGGAGGACGTCGATGCCCCTTAACCTTCCGATCCGCGGGAACGAGACGCTCGGCGAGGTGGTGAAGAGGCTCGACTCCTCGGAGGAGCTCGCCGCGTTCTGGGAGGCCTCCAACGTCACGGCGATCGACCGGATGCAGATAAACGATCACGGTCCGGTTCACATCAAGATCATGACGAATATCGCCCTCAAACTCCTCCGGCTCCTCGTCGCCGCCGACGTCTCCCCGAGCGCCGTCGTCGATCACAAGCTCCGGAACGAGGACGCAGAGGCGATCGTCGTCCTGGCGAGCGCCCTCCACGATATCGGCCACGTGATCCACCGCCGGAACCACGAGGAGCTCTCCCTCATCCTCGCCGCCCCCCTGATCGACCGGTTCCTCGCCGGGATCTACGACGAGAGGACCTGCGCCATCGTCAAAGGGGAGGTCCTCCACGCCATCTACGCTCACCAGCGGGAGATCATCCCGCTGACGATCGAGGCCGGCGTGGTGAAGGTCGCCGACGCCCTCGACATGGAATCGGGGAGGGCGCGGATACCGTTTTCGACCGGCGACCCGACGATCCATTCCGTATCGGCGATGGCGATCCAGAAGGTGAAGATCGCCGCCGGGAAGACGCGGCCGATCAAGATCTCGATCAAGATGTCGAACTCGGCCGGGATCTTCCAGCTCGACAACCTCCTCCGGGAGAAGCTAAAGAACTCGACGATCGCCCCCTACGTCGAGGTGGTCGCCGAGATCACCGGGGCCGAGGAGAAGATCGTCGAGCGGTATTCGATCGAATGAAACGCCCCGTAAATCGCCCCCTCCCCCTCCGCCAGGGAAAAAGGTAGGGAGAGCGTCAGCGGCCGTCTCCGTGCAACGAAGCGGATAATCCTTTTCAGCACTGCATTTGAGACGACTCACAACCGACTTCGCAACAAAAGTGCTCTTTTGTTGCGACACCTGTCCCCGCGATCCTAGCCGCCCTCCCCTACCATCTCGATCCGAAAGGAGGGTCGATGCCGCTCGAAGTGACGCACGAAGACTTCCTCTCCCCGGAACAGGTCCGGGCGTTGAAGGAGCACTGCCGCCGCCGGGCCGAGGGAGGGGAGGGTGACCGCCGGGAGAGGCCGGTCCGGGACTGGGCGATCATCCACGTCGCCCTCGATGCCGGACTCCGCGTCTCCGAGATCTGCGCCCTCCAGATCCGGGACGTCATCCTCGATCAGGGCCATTCGTCCCTGATCGTCCGCCACGGGAAGGGCAACAAGAAGAGAGGGGTCAGGATCGGGGCCTCACTCAGGGAGCACCTCGCCTCGTTCATCGCCTGGAAGGAGATCGTCGGGGAGCCGACCGGCCCGACCGATCCGCTCTTCATCTCGTCGCGGGGCGGGCCGCTCACCCGGACAGCGGTCTATCGGATCTTCCGGAAGAACGCCGATGCCGTCGGGATACCGCGGCGGTTCTCCATCCACTCCTGCCGGCATACCTACGCCTCCCTCCTCTACCGGGCATCGAACTACAACCTGAGGCTCGTCCAGAAGCAGCTCGGCCACCGCTCTATCCAGACGACCCAGATATACGCAGACGTCCTGAACGAGGACGCCGCCGTCGCCGTGGAGAACCTCCCACAGTAGTCCGGCCAGTGAATTGACATCCCTCTCCGCTACCGGATAATCAGATCCGGGACCTTCCGAGGGTGCACGGGTGAGAACGTGAGAGAGGGAAGCGAAGAGACCGGTTCCATTCGCCCCCGGAGGCGCGCCCGACGGCTTCCGGTCGGGATCGTAGTGTCCCTCTTCCTTCTTTCCCTCCCCATCCTGGGATCGGCATCCCCTGCTCTTTGGGCCGAGATCGGCCTCGGCGGTTACGTCGTACGCTGGAACTACGCCCCGGTCCGGGTGAGCCTGTCCGGGATCGATCGGCCGATCGACGGGGAGATCAGGCTCGTCCAGCTGATCGGAAACCCGACGGAGGACCCGGCCGAGGTCGACCACGTCCTATACGCGGGGAAGATCTCCGATCGGAGATACGAGGCGACGGTCCCGATCTACGATCCCCTCAACCGGGTGAGGATCGAGGTCCGGGACGTAGGAGGGGGGCTGATCGCCTCGGATGAGGCCGACCTCCGGTTGAAGCGGCGGATCGGCCCCTTCCCGGCCGTGTGCGGGATCCGGATCTCTCCGTCGGAGGACGCCGTATTCATCGATCCATCGGAGCTTCCGCGCGATTGGTGGGGGTTCGATCCGGTGAAGCGGCTGTGGATAGGTGGGCCGGGCGCGGCGGACGAGGGATGGACTACGATAGGAAGCTGGGTAACCGCCGGCGGTTCGGTCGTCATCTTCACCGGTTCCGATTTCTACCGCTTCGATACCCCTGCGTTGCGAAGGCTCATCCCTATTGTCGATCCCTGCCTCGCAACCGGTCCCGATGGGACGGAGTACCTGACCGGAGTGCTCCGGCCTGGGGCGCGGATCGCGGTTGAGCGGGATGGGATCCCGCTTCTGATCATAGGGGGCTGCGGGGCCGGGGCGGTCTCCCTCGTCGCCCTCCGGCCGGATCAGGTGAGCGAAGCCGAGCTCGCGGCGATCGTGGCGCGGGCCCCGACGAGCCGGTCGCTCGACGCCGCCCCCGTCGCCGAGGAGGTCCTCAGGGAGA
>QMQL01000196.1 GCA_003650505.1 Candidatus Acetothermia bacterium
AACCGGGGGAGAACGGATGCCCGATCCTCCCGGACGCGAAGGCGTTCTGGGAGTGCACCGTCGTTCCGGAACTGACCATCGATCTCGGAACCCACACCATGTTTGTAGCGACGGTCGACCGGGCCGGGGTTCGCAAGGACGGGGATCCGCTGACCTACAACGAGTACCGGAAGACGATGCGGGAAAGGAGGTAATGATGGAGAAGTGGGTATGCACCGTGTGCGGGTACGTGTACGACCCAGCGGCGGGAGATCCGGACAACGGGATTTCCCCTGGCACGCCGTTCGCGGACCTGCCCGACGGTTGGGTCTGCCCCGACTGCGGTGTCGGCAAGGAGATGTTCGAGAAGCAGGGTTAGAGAACCGAGTCGTTCCTCCTCCATCAGCTTGACCGCGGGGAGAGAGTGGATACAATAAAGCGATAAAAAGATCGTTTTATCTGGAGGAAGGATGCTCTACTCGCTGACGACGAAGTACGCGGTGATCGCTCTAGTCGATCTCGCCTCCCGGGAAGGGCCGGTGCCGGTAAAGGAGATCGCACAGGCGAAGGACATCCCACCCTACTTCCTCGCCAAGCTCGTCCCGCCGCTGGTACGGGCCGGGATCCTCAGCTCGACGAGAGGAAAGAACGGGGGGATAAGCTTCACCCGCGATCCGGGAGGGGTCTCCCTCGCCGACGTGGTCCGGGTGATCGAGGGTGAGGATTACTTCCGGGAGTGCGTGTTCGAGCTCGACAGATGCGACGGAGACCCGAACTGTCCGCTTCACGACGTGTGGGACCCGCTCCGCGATGAGATCTCTCGGTTCCTCCACGAAACGACGGTCAACTCCGTAGCCGACAAGCTGGCTACAGCCAAGAAGACATCGCCATGAGGATTAAAGGAGGAGAGATGGCGCAAAAACTCGAAATGTTCTGCTATCAGTGCTCGCAGACCGCGGGCGGGACCGGGTGCACGGTGCAGGGGGTGTGCGGGAAGACCGCGACCGTCGCCCGGCTGCAGGATAACCTGCTCCTCGCGACCAAGGGGATGGCCGCCTACCTGTACCACGCCCGCGAGCTCGGCTACACCGACCCGGAGATCGACGCGTTCCTCGAGCGGGCGTTCTACGCGACGTTCACCAACGTCAACTTCGACGCCGAGGACTTCGTCGCCCTCGCGGTCGAGGCCGGGGAGATGAACCTCCGGACGATGCGCCTCCTCAAGAAGGCGCACATCGATGCGTTCGGCGAGCCGGAACCGACCCGGGTCCAAACGGGAACGAAGAAGGGACACGCCATCATCGCCACCGGCCACGGGCTGAAGGCGCTGCATGAGCTTTTGAAGCAGACCGAAGGGACAGGGGTAAACGTCTACACCCACTCCGAGCTCCTCCCGGCCCACGGCTATCCCGGCCTGAAGCGGTTCTCGCACCTGGCCGGGAACCTGGGCAAGGCGTGGTTCGACCAGAAAAAGCTCTTCTCCGAGGTCCCGGCGGCGATCCTCGGAACGTCGAACTGCGTGTTGCTCCCGAAGGACGACTACAAAGATCGGATGTTCACCACCGGCCCGGCGAAGCTCCCCGGGGTGAGGCACATCCCGGGCTACGACTACTCCGAGGTGATCGAGAAGGCCCTGTCGCTTCCCGAGCTTCCCGATCGGCCGAGCGATGTGACGCTCACCACCGGGTTCTCCCTCAAGGCGATCCTCCCGCTTGCCGACAAGATCAAGTCGCTCGTCGAAGCCGGGAAGATCAGGCACTTCTTCCTCGTCGGGGGGTGCGACGCCCCACTGCGTAAATCGAGCTATTACCGCAAGTTCGTGCAGAACCTGCCCGCAGACACGGTCGTCCTCACCCTCGCCTGCGGGAAGTTCCGGTTCAACGACCTCGACCTAGGCGATATCGACGGGATCCCGCGGCTGATCGACCTCGGCCAGTGCAACGACTCGATCGTGGCGATCGACCTCGCCCGGGCCCTGTCAGAGCTTTTCGGAGTCGGGATCAACAATCTTCCCCTCACCCTCGTCATCTCGTGGATGGAGCAGAAGGCGGTCGCGATCCTGTGGTCGCTCCTCGCCCTCGGGATCAAGGGGATCTATCTTGGCCCGATCCTCCCGGCGTGGGTGAACGACGACATCCTGAAGGCGCTGCAGGATAGCTACGACCTGCGATTGATCGGCGACCCGCAGGACGACATCGCCCGCATGTTAGGAGGTTGAGATGAAGCCAAGGAAGATCACGGACCGCGTTCGCCTCCTCGGGGCGCAGGACTTCGACCGGAGGCTGTTCGACGAGCTGATCCCTCTCCCCGACGGAACAAGCTACAATGCCTATCTCGTCGAGGGCTCTGAAAGGACTGCCCTGATCGACACCGTCGATCCGAAAAAGAGCGAAATCCTGCTCGATCAGCTCGCCGGGATAGGGAGGATCGATTACGTCGTCTCGCAGCACACCGAACAGGACCACTCCGGGACGATCCCACAGGTCCTCGAGCTCTATCCCGACGCCAAGGTCCTGGCGAGCCCGAAGGCGAGATCGACGCTCGTCGATCACCTGCACATCGATCCGGAGAGGATCAGGGAAGTAGAGGATGGTGAGGCTTTCTCCCTCGGGGACCGGACCCTGGAGTTCATCCACGCCCCGTGGGTCCACTGGCCGGAGACGATCCTCACCTACCTCCCCGAGGAGCGGATCCTATTCACGTGTGATCTCTTC
>QMQL01000197.1 GCA_003650505.1 Candidatus Acetothermia bacterium
GCCATTCTCTTGGCCGCCGGGTTGACGGGATTTGCCGACTGCGGTTGTGCCACCGATGCGCAAGAGACGTGCTACACCGTGTTTAGGGCGAACGAGATCATCCAGTTCTCCCTCGTCGTGCCGGTCGATTATTACTGGACCCACGATACGAGTGCGACCCCATTGCTCACCGCTTGGTGGGTCGAAACCGAGGACGGCCTGATCGTCAAGCACGCCGAGTTCAGCGAGCCGCGTGGGCACTGGGAGACGTTCACCTGGGACCTGACCGATGACGACGGAAAATACGTCGAAGCCGGGGATTACAGGATCGTGGTCGCAACCACCGTAGAGGATGCCGTCGGAGTGAACACCAGGATCGTCCCCTCCTGCTGCTCCCCCTGTTTCGCCTGCTGTCCACCGATCCCGTGTAGTTGCCGGCCGCTGTACAGTTGCTCGGTCCCGTTCGGCGAGCTCTACCTCAATCTCGAGAGCGCTGGGACGCGGAGCTGCTGCGGATGCACCCTCCAGCTCTATTTCGGGTCCCCGTAGCCCACGGGACATTGGTACCATCGAAGATCGGTGCTAGTGTCGGAGAAAAGATCGAGACTACAGCCACTATCGCAGAGGGCGAACGTCCCGTTTGGGATCGACGAACGCCCTACGTTCGCTAGAAAGTGGGTGGTATCTTCGTCGTGCGTGAGAACACCACGACGCCTCCTTGACTCTGAGGGAGGGGAGCGAAACGAGAGCCGTTCCCCTCCCTCCTCCATTTAACAGGGAGGAGAAGACGGGGCTACTCGCCGACCAGGTACGCCGGTTCTGGGGGGCTGAGGACGGTAATGAGGCGGGTATCCCGCGTCAAAGGGGCGACGGAATGGACCGCTCCAGCCGGGACACGGAGACACCCCGGGGCCTTAACGACCTCCGTTTCCCTCTCCTCCACGGTGGCCCGGATCCGGCCTTTCAAGACGATGAAGTACTCATCTCCCGCGTGGCTGTGGGGGGGCATCGGCCGGCCGCGACCGTCGCGGGCCCATCCTTCGAGCACCTGATACAGGCCGTCACTCGAGCATGATATCTCCCGCACCTCCCAGCTCCCCGTAACGATAGTCCCCCGTTTGCTGACCTTGATCGCCGCCTTCGTGTTGTACAGCTTGGTCGTCGCTTCCCTTACCGCCTCTTCCCTAATCCGGGTGTATTCCTCGACCGAGATCGCCCCGGAATCGACGAGCCTCTTCCCGATCAGATCGGAGAGGGAATGCCGCCATAATACGGAGCGGAGGACGCTGTTACCGATCTCGCGGACCGTCAATCCCGTTTCCTTCTTCCTCTGCTTTAACTTCCTATGAACGTCCTCGTCGAGGACGAGGTGCTTATCCGCCACCACACCGACCACCTCTCAAGTTAAATAATCGAACGCCTATTAATGAATTCCTCGATTACCCGGTTGTAAAACGCATTATAGGCAAACAATTGACATAACATAATCATTACCCTATAATAGGTTCGGTTGCTGAAGAAGTCAACAGCGACCGGCGAGCTCCGAAAAAGGTAAACCTGCCGGAAGACAGGGGCACAAAGCTACGAGAGCCGGATGCGGGTCAGTCGGGTTGCCGGAGCTTCAAAAAAGGAGAAGAGGAATGGCTCCGGTTGACCTGCAAGATGTTGGAAGCGCTTCGCGAGGGATCGTGGGGCGCTTCGCCTTGTAGGCCGCCCCGGGGAGGGTAAGAGACGGCAAAAGGGGCACCTGAGTGAGCGCGCAACGACCCGTTCCCGCGGAGACGATGGCACTTTCGTTCAAGCACCCCTCGCATTCATTATGCCCTATATCTTCGACCGTCAGCCTCCCAACGGTTACCTGCGCAATGGAAACCTGTGTCCCGATGAGCAAGTTTCGGCCCATGACGAAGGAGGCGGAGTGGGGAGGCCCGTGATCGCGGAGGCGATCAAGAAGTTCGAATCCGTTTATGCCCTCTATCGCTCCGACGAGCGACGCGGAATTCCGATGTCGGTACGTGAGCGCCACGAGAAGGCGCTGGCCGAGATCCGAAGACAGATCCGTCTGGCGGCTCGGAACAGGGGCGGAAAGAGGCTAGGAGAGCTTTTGTTGGCAGAAGGGGTTCTCGACAAGGGGAGTCTGGAACAGGCCCTTGCCGAGCAGGCCCGTCAGGGAAGTAAGAAGCTCCTCGGCGAAATCCTCATTGAACTCGGCTTTGTCGGGCCGGAAGCGGTGCGACGGGCAATCGAGGAGCAGGCAGCAGCGGAAGGCCCGAACTCCTATGTTCGGCCATAAGATCTGAGTGAGGGGGCAAGGAGGCAAGAAGGCAATGCTGCGAAGAACATGTGTGGGGAGGATCTTGTTGGTACTGACTGTTGGGATCGTTCTTCTGGGAGCGGTTTCGGCGTGGGCAAACGACCTATACGTCGATCCGATGGGCACTGGTGGCGCCTATACCAGTATTCAAGCGGCTATCGGTGACGCTGTTGATGGTGATACGATCCATGTAGCAGCGGGGACGTACAACGAGGACGTGAGGATTGACAAGAGCCTGACGCTGGTCTCGGTTGACGGGAAGGACACCACCATCATCAACGGGCAGAACACCGGCGGTGGGGGCGCGCTCACAGTTGCTGGCGGCTTGTCGGGCGTCGTTATTGGAGGCACGGGTACGGGCTTCACTATCAACGCTGCAGGCGGCACTGCCC
>QMQL01000198.1 GCA_003650505.1 Candidatus Acetothermia bacterium
CCCATATACTGATTATATTCCTCTCCCCGGCATAGGCATAGTGGGGTCAGGTCTTGCGATCCAACACTAAAATCTAGTACTTTATCCTTGCTCTACCCTCCGTAAGTGCCAGCTGGAGCAAATTAGTAGGTCCTAATGTTGGCTTGCAAGACCTGACCCCCAAGGAGACCTAATGATCGCTGCTCATTGCTCATGCTATCTACAAAAGCGGTGAGCCGTACCGGCCACCGGTCAGCAAGGAGGGTTGACTTTCGATACAGTATCTGACCCCAAACCCCCTTGTCCAAGATTCAGAGGACGCTTTCCTTCTACGTATTCTGGCTACCGAAGGTACTGAAGCTGCGAATCTGACATGCTTTGCACTATGCTGAGTGCATCCGTTACTATGCGCCAATGAACGGAAAGAAGAAGAGTGTTGGCATCTGCGCCTATTGTGGACAGACGAAGCCCGTTACGGATGATCACGTTCCTCCCAAGAACCTCTTCCCCAAACCACGCCCCAGCGATCTGATCACGGTGCCCATTTGTGACGAATGCAACTGTGGTACATCTACAGACGATGAGTACTTCCGTCTCGTAGTCTCCATGCAGTTCAGAGCTGCGCAGCATCCAGATGCTCAGCGAGTACTCTCTGCCGTCTACCGAAGCCTGGAAAGGCCTGAAGCAAGAGGGTTGAGGATTGCCTTCCTCAACAGAGTACGTGAGGTTAGTCTGATTTCGCGCTTGGGGCTCTACGTGGGGAAGACGGGAGTATACGAGGTAGATCATCCGCGCCTAGAGCGAGTAGCGGAAAGGATTGTCAGAGGGTTGTTCTTCCATCACACAGGGGAGCCAGTCCCATCTACCTGCGGAGTAAAAGCCTGGTGCTTCGAAGGCCGGACGCTTCCTGATGAGATGAAACAAGTGTTGGGGGACATCGTAGGTGGACTCCAAGGCAGCAAGAGCCACGAACTCGGGAATCGAACGTTCCGGTACAAGTTCTCGTTTGTCGAGGAGTCCGACGAACACCCACACAGCTCGGCTTGGGTCTTCTCTGTATACGAAGCAGTCGACTTCCTGGTTCTGATTGTCGATTAACGGGGTTAAGAGGCATTGCAGTCGCCATGCAAGATAAGGGGTCAGGTCTTGAAGATAAGGGGTCAGGTCTTGCAATCCGACATTGATTAAGTATGCGCAGTCTATGGCCCGACCGGTGAGGATCGAGGGGGGATGCGGGGTCAGGTCTTCACTTTTGGTGTTTATCCCGCTATGGCTCGCCTATTGAGGATTGAGTATAAAAGCGCGGTGTGTCGCATCGTGAGCGACGGGAATGCTCGATGGGACACCTCAATCATAAGGTGTCATCGCGAAACTCATTGTCAAGGCGAAAAAGACCAAGAATGAAGACCTGACCCCACCATGGTGGTCAGGTGCACCCGTTGTTGGGCAGCGTAGTTCAATACTGAACAGCTTCCGGTAGTTGTCGGGCCTTTGTTATTGCGTTGTGCAGTTCCTTGGGCAGCGGAGCGATGCCGTCAAAGCCGGTGCGTTCCACGAATTCGACCAGCATCTGCCGCAAGGCTTCCGGCTCCCATTGGGTGAACTTGTCGGGCGTATCCAGGCCGGCGTCGTAATATAGCCGGGCACGCACACTCTTGACCGCGCCCAGGCGGGATATATCCGAAAGCTTGACCAGTTCCAGAATAGTCTGCAAGGAGATGTCCGTTTGCTCAGCCAACTGCTGGCGAGCTCTGGGTGTCTTGCCAGCAACCAGCATTTGTTCGACGGTGCCGATTCCGACGGCTTCCAGTTTTGCGACTTCTTCCAAGCTCACACCGCGAAACTCGCGGAGCTTGAATGCTTTCCTGGTTTTGGCAATCTCCTGCTCCCGGATGTCACTTGCCAGCCTCGCCAGGGAGGCATTCCCTACAAACCTGTAGTACAGCGCCAGACCACGCATCTGCCCTTTGACTTCTCTCGGGGTTAGGGCTTTCACGTAGTCCTGGAGGTCCTGCTCGCTAGCAGCTTCCACCCCGATTTGCCGCTTGCCGGCCAAATAGGCCTCAAATGCCCGGACGCGGCTTATCAATCCCTCCACGACGTGCCCTTTTTTACCGGATTTCTTCAGGAATCGTTGAAAACCTTGCTCGTCCATCGTTTTCTCCATCACCTATGACTCGTGCAACTCCCAGTTTTGCGGCCCGATTGCGTTGTACAACGCATTGGCAGTTTGAATGGAGCCGCCCAACCTTCAGCATAACTTCCCACGACAGTGCCTCATTTAGTGTGTCTGGGCGACATGATAGCTTTCCATCTCAATTTCAGCAAACCCCTTCTATATAATAGGGTCAGGTCTTGCAATCCAACACTAAGTGATGTAGACTCCTTTGTATG
Source organism: Candidatus Acetothermia bacterium (assembly GCA_003650505.1). Lineage (GTDB taxonomy): Bacteria > Bipolaricaulota > Bipolaricaulia > UBA7950 > UBA9294 > B2-G16. Next base: position 2,374 of record QMQL01000198.1, read on the forward strand.
GCCCGACCGCTGAGGATCGAATATCCAGGGGCGGTGTATCACATCACCACCCGCGGTAACGCATATCAGGATGTCTTTCTGGACGATACTGACCGCGAGGAGTTCCTTGAGATACTGGAGCAGACCGTCGACCGGTTCAACTGGCTCTGTCACGCGTATTGTCTGATGACGAATCACTATCACCTGTTGATCGAGACGGTCGACCCGACCCTGTCCCGAGGAATGCGTCAGCTCAACGGGGTATACACCCA
>QMQL01000199.1 GCA_003650505.1 Candidatus Acetothermia bacterium
GACGGGGAGAAGACGATCGAGATCGTGGAGATGATCGCACATCGCGAGGGAATCGGGGATCGGATCGCAGGCGGGCTCGAATCCTTCGCGGAAGAGCTTCGGGCCGAGTTTGCGATGACGATAAAGGGGGTCGAGGTCCCGATGCACGAGCCGCGGGGAAAGCAGGCCCTCGGGATCTCCTACGCCACCAGCCCGCGCGGGGCGACGCACATGGAGGGGATCCACGACACGATGCTCGAGATCGACCGCCCCACCCCGGAGTTCGGGGTCGACCGGGCCTATGACCGGTTCACCCTCCTCGACAAGCCAAAGCTCGCCAAGATCTACGAGGACCTCCGCTCGTTCACAAACTCGCTCGTCCTCTGCGCGTTCACCGTGCGGACGACAGGCGAGCGCTACAACCTCCCCCGGATCCGGGAGATCCTCGAAGCGACGACCGGTATCGGCCTCACCTCGGAGGGGATGCTCGAAGTCGGGGAGCGGAACTACGCCCTGATGCGGCTGCACGCCGCAAGGGCCGGGTACACGACCGATCGCGACGCCCTCCCCAACAGGTTCCACGTGCCGCTCCCGCGCGGGGCGAGTGCCGGGCATCCGATCAACAAGAGCGAGTTCGAACGGGCGATCGACGCCTACTACGAGGCGCGCGGCTACGATCGTCACGGCCCGACCGACGAGAGGCTCCGCCAACTCGGAATGGACGATCTGATCGGGGTGATAGAAAGGTGAGGATCGTCTCGATCATCGGGCACAAGAAATCGGGGAAGACTGCGCTGATCGAGGAGCTGATCCCGGTCCTCTCCTCCCGCGGCCACCGGATCGGGACGGTGAAGCACGCCCCGCACGCCCTCACACAAGGGGATCAAAACCTCGATTCCGCCCGCCATCGGGCCGCCGGCGCGGAGAGGACCCTCCTGATCGGCGAGGACGGGGCGGCCCTATTCTTCGATCCGGCCGGGGTCGAGGAGGCGATCTCCGAGGAATTCCCCGGGGTCGATATCGTCCTTGTCGAGGGGTACAAGGACGGGCCGTTCCCGAAGATCGAGGTACACAAAGGTGGGGAGGAGCCGCTCTGCAAGAGTCGGGATGTGATCTGCCTGATAAGCGACGATCCCGCCCCTCCGGTCGGCGACGTACCGACCCTCAAACGGGGAAACATCGAGGGGATAGCCCGGCTGATCGAGCGGCTCCCGGGGTGATTGCGGATCGCTTCTCGGTTCGGTTATTCTAGGAACCGAGCATGAACGCGACTTCCACGCTTTTCTTGGTCCCGCCGCGCACCGACCGCCTCCGGGAGGGCCGGATCCTCGCCGGTGAGCTCTTAAGCGAAGATCCGGGAGGGAGGGCCCTCGCCCGCCGCGGGATCCACCCGGATCTGATCGAGCTGACCCCGAAGAGCGGGAAGGAGCGGGTCGGGATCGACGCGGTGAAGGAGGCGATCCGCTCGGCCCAGTTCGCCCCGGTCCAATCCCCCCGGAAGGTCTGCCTGATACCGTTCGCCGAGAAGCTGACGGTGGAGGCGGCGAACGCCCTACTGAAGACCCTGGAGGAGCCGCCGCGGGAGATGGCATTCCTCCTCCTCGCTTCCCATCCGGCCGAGCTCCTCCCGACGATCGTCTCGCGGAGCAGGATCGTCCGCCTCCCCCCTCAGGAGGGAACCGCGATCGTCGATCGGTTACGCTCGGCCGGCTACAGCGACGGCGATGCCGAATGGCTCGCCCGGATCGCCGACCGCGACGGGGAGATCGAGGGGCTCATAACCGAGCCGATCGATCCCGCTTCCGCCCGGGAGGAGGCGAGAGAACAGGTGAAGAAAGCCGACGCCAAGGGACTGATCGATGCCGCCCTATCCGAGAGGCCGATCCTGCGGAGCCTCGCCCTCGAGGCGATGATCGAGCGGATCGCAGGCCGCGATCCCGACCTTCTGACCGTCGGGCTCCGCTACCTGGCGAGCAAGAAACGGGAGACCGTCTTCCTCTTCCTCCACGAGCTCCTATCAGCGGCGTTCCACCTGATCAGAAAGGGGATAGAGGAGCCTTCCGAAGGCGAGATCCCCGTCTCCCGGCTGAGGCAACTGTCGATCGGCCTCGACACGGCCCACCGGGCCATCACCTCATACACGCCGGCAGAAGGGGCCCTCCTTTCTGCGTTCCTCGGGGGTGGTTCCGATGGGTAGCGATCGGATCGTCCTCGTTCGGATCCAGAATCTGGAGCGGGAGACGGTCTATTTCAACGCCGGCTCCCTCGAGCTTCAGGTCGGGTCCCGCTGCGTCGTCGAACACGGTGGCCTCAGGCTCGGGACGATGATCGGGGACCTCCAAGCCGGGGAGGGGCTGAGCGAGCAGCTCGAGCGGGTCGTCCGCGTAGCGACCCCGAAGGACATCGAGGCCCACCAGTACAACGAGGCCGACGCCGAGCGGACGCTCGCCTCGACGCGGGAGGTGGTCGCCCGGCACAAGCTCCCGATGCACCTCGTCGCAGCGGAGTACACCCTCGATCGGAAGCAGCTCCGGATATACTTCACCGCCCCCCACCGCGTCGACTTCCGCGCCCTCCCCCGCGACCTCGCTGGGAGGTATGGAATGCGGAGCGAGCTCAGGCAGATGGGCGCCCGCGACGAGGC
>QMQL01000200.1 GCA_003650505.1 Candidatus Acetothermia bacterium
GTAGAAGCCGTACAGGGGCGCGAACGCGGTGTACGCATCGGCGAATCCACCCCCGAGCGTGGCCGGGGAGGATACCGCGGACACGGGGAGGAAACAGATGAGTCCGAGGAGTATCATCGCCGTTCGCATGGGACCATTCTATGACTCCTCTCACAAGCGCGCAACCAGCTTTGCAGCCTTACCGATTTTGTTTACAACCATCCGGCTTTCTGCTAGAATGGATAAAAGAGGGCCGTCGAGCTTCTCGACGGGCAGCAAGAGAGGCAAAAGGAGGTAGGAGTTGAAAAAAGCGTTGATTCTGCTAACGCTCGTGGTGCTGGGCCTGTCCCTGGTTACTCTGACCGGATTGGGAAAAGGGAAAATAGGGATCGTGCTCGACGTCGGGGGACGGGGCGACCTATCGTTCAACGACATGGGATTCAAGGGGACGGACCAAGCGGCGAAAGATTTCGGACTTCAGATGGTGGAAGTGCAGAGCGCTACCGCGGCTGACTACCTGCCGAACATCCGCAACCTGGCCCGGAGCGGCGACTTCGACCTGATCATCTGCGTCGGGTTCCTCCTCGGGGATGCGCTCAATCAGGCGGCGCAGGAGTTCCCTGACCAGAAGTTCGCGATCATCGACTCGGTCGTCGATCAGCCAAACGTGATGTCGATCGTCTTCCGCGAGAATGAGATGTCCGCGTTGGTCGGCGCTCTCGGCGGGGTGATCGCCGCCTATTACGGCTACGATTACGTTGGGACGGTTCTCGGGATCGAGATCCCGGTCCTCTACCACTTCGAGGCGGGTTATCGGTTCGGGATCGACTGGGGACTCAACAAGTACAAGGAGCACGAGGGATTAGCGGCCAAGCCGAACGTCGGGCTTCTCTACACCTACACTGGGACGTTCGACGACGTGGCCAAGGGTAAAGCGGCAACCGAGGCCCAGCTCGCCCAGGGTGCGGTTGCGGTGTACAACGTCGCTGGTCCGCTCGGGATCGGTGACCTGGAGGCGATCACCGAAAAGCACAAGGCGATGGGGACCGAGAGCGGCCCTCCGTTCTACTTCGGGGTAGACTCGGATCAGGATTGGATGGGTAACGCCAAATATACCCTCGCCAGCGGGATGAAGCGCGTGGACATCGCTTGCTACGACGCGGTCCAATCCGTGGTCGACGGCACGTTCAAGGGCGGAGTCCACAGCCTCGGCCTGAAGGAAGGCGGGGTGGGAATCAGCGGAATCAAGGAACTTCTCGATTTCATGGACTTCGGAATCAAGGCCGGCGCGATCAAGGCGTCCGACACGTATCAGATCATCGCCAACTGGGCGTCGAACCGGGCCGCTATCCCTTACTGGATTTGGGAAGCGATCGACGAGCTCAAGGCCGGGATCCTCGATGGTTCGATCCAGGTCCCGACCGCTGACACGCGCGATCAGATGCTCGCGGTCCGTGCCCAGTACCCATTGGAGCGGTAGTTGGTCGACACAAGGCTGACCTAAAAACCGGGCGGGAGGGGGAGAGCTCCCTCTCCCGCCCTTTGACGATCATAGGGAGCTTGGATGAACGAGAAATCGACAAGCCCTGAAAAATCTCCCGAATACTTCCTCCGCGCTGAAGGGATCACAAAAGTCTACTCCGATGGGACGGTCGCGTTAAAGAAGGTCGATCTCGAGATCCATCCGCAGGAGATACTCGGGCTGCTCGGCGAAAACGGGGCGGGAAAGACTACCTTGACCAAGATCCTCTCCGGTCTCCTCCCTCCAACCGAGGGGCGTGTCGTCTCCCCGCGGGGGCCGGTTCGCTTCTCCAGTCCACGCGAGGCACTTGAATTCGGGATCGGGATGGTTCATCAGCAGTTCGCCCTCGTCGGCCCGTTCACCGCAGCGGAGAACGTTGCCCTGAGCCACGAGCGCCCGTTCGCCCTGCTCAATCTAGAAGAGACGAAGAAAAAGCTGGAAAAGTTGATGGAGGAAAGCGGACTGCGCGTTCCCCTCGACATCCCGGTGGAGAAACTCGCCGTCGGTGAACAGCAACGAGTGGAGATCTTGAAGGTCCTCTCCCGCAACGTCGATCTGTTGATCCTCGACGAGCCAACGGCGGTCCTTACCCCGTTGGAGGTTGATGAGCTCTTCTCCTTCCTCCACCGCCTGCGGGAGGAGGGTAAATCGATCATCCTGATCACACACAAGTTGAAGGAAGTCAGTTCGATAACCGACCGGATCGTCGTCCTCCGCCACGGTGAGCTGGTCGGAGATCTCCCCACCTCCCAGGCGACTCCGGCCCAGCTCGCCCGGCTGATGGTCGGGGAGAAGATCGAGGAAGAGGAGAGCGCGGTGGAACTGAGCGCGGAATCCCTCCCCCGCCGTCGTGAGGAGAAGAAAGCAACGCCAAAGCGGGAAGGAGAAGGGATCCTACATGTGGAGGGGCTGACCGTACAGGGAGATACCAAGGAGATCGCGGTTAACGACCTCTCGTTCGACGTCTACTCCGGGGAGATATTCGGGATCGCTGGAGTGGAGGGGAACGGCCAGACCGAGCTCGTTGAAGCGATAACCGGACTCCGTCCCGTCGTAAGTGGACGCGCGATGATCAGCGGAGTGGAGATCACCGGGAA
>QMQL01000201.1 GCA_003650505.1 Candidatus Acetothermia bacterium
CTCCGGTTCTATCACCTTCAGCCCGTCCGGCTTGTCGAGCTCGGAGGCGACCTTGGCGAGGAACCGGTTCGAGGCAATCCCGACCGAACAGGTAAGGCCGGTCTCGGTCCGGACGCGCCGCTTGATCTCCTCGGCGACCGCCCGCGCCGAGGAGAACGTCGAGCCGTGGCCGGAGAGGTCGAAGAACGCCTCGTCGAGGGAGACCGTCTCGACCACCGGCGAATAGAGGGAGATGATCGCACGGACGGCCGACGATACCTCCTTGTACCGCTCGAACCGGGGGCGAAGGTAGATCCCGTCGGGGCATCGCTTCCGCGCAAGGGCTATCGGCATGGCGCTTCTTACCCCGTATCGCCGCGCCTCGTACGAGGCGGTCGAAACGACCCCGCGCGGCCCGAGCCCGCCGACGATCACCGGTCTGTTCCGGTAGGCGGGGAAGTCGCGCTGCTCGACGGCGGCGTAGAAGGCGTCCATGTCGAGATGAGCGATCCGTCGGTTCTTCCCCTCCTCCATCCTCCTCCCTCCCGGATTGAGGATAGAATCGGAGGGTATGACGATCAAGGGAAGGATCGCGATCACCGGCCGGCCCGGGGTGGGGAAGACGACGCTGATAAAGCGGGCCCTGGAGCTCCTCCCGTTGAGCGCCGGCGGGATGCTGACCGAGGAGATCCGGGTCTGCGGCCATCGGGTCGGCTTCTCCCTGACCGATATCGCCACCGGGAGGGACGGGATCCTCGCCCACCTTCACCTGACCTCCGGACCGAAGGTCGGCCGCTACACGGTCGACGTCAAGTCCCTCGAGGAGATCGGGATCGCGGCGATCCATCGGGCGATCGAGGAGGAGGAGCTCATCGTGATCGATGAGATCGCGCCGATGGAGCTTCGCTCGCCGGCGTTCGTCCCGGCTGTCGAGGCGGCGCTCGCGAGCGGCAAACCCCTGATCGTCTCGACCCACGCCCATGCCGACGTCGATGTCGCCCACCGCGTCCGGCGCGAGCTCACCCTCCTGCGGGTCAAGCTGGGGAACAGGGATCGGCTCGTGGAGGAGATCCTGAGGATATTCGGGCTGGAAAGACCGTCCGGGCCGCCTACAGCCGAGGGGCGGAGTCCGACCCCTCCCCGGCATGGGCGGTGATCTCCCCCGCCTTCTCGATGGCGAGCTTGGCGGTGAGCGGGCCGATCAGCTCATGCAGGACGGTCGCCCCGATCACCACGCTGAGGAGGATGCTGCTCAGATCGGAAAACGCCGGATCCCGCTGGAGGACGAGGGCGAGCCCGATCACGATCCCGCCCTGCGGGATCAGGCCGAACCCGGTGTAGCGCCGGACGGCCCGCGGCGCCTTCCCGAGGGTCGCGCCGAGGTAGGCGCCGGTCAGCTTCCCGGCCGAGCGGAAGAGGACGAAGAAGAGGACGAGCGGGAAGTAGCGGAACAGGACCCCTACGTCGAGGAGCATCCCGCTGATCGTGAAGAAGAGGACGAAGACGAGCGGCTCGACGTACTCCTCGAGGAGGCGGAATATCCGGTCCCGGCTCGCCTTGAAGTTGACGACAACCATCCCCATCGTCATCGTCGCCAGGAGCTGGTCGAGGCCGAAGAAGCTCGCCACCCCGTAGCACATCGCGAGGAGCCCGACGATCAGGACGATCAACAGGCCGTCCGATTCGGCACGGAGGAGGCGGGGGATGTAATGGAAGCCGACCCCAGAGATGACCCCGAGTCCGAGCGCGCCTCCGATCTCGATGATCGGTTCGATCAGGGCGGAGATCCCGCCCCCGCTGACGGCATGGCCGTGGGCGACGAGGAACGAGGCGATCACTACACCGACCGAGAAGTTGATGATCCCGATCGCGTCGTCCAGGGCGGCTGTCGCCATGATGGTGAACGAGACCTGCCCCTTCGCCTTGTACTGATGGAGGACGGCGAGGGTCGCCGACGGATCGGTCGGGGAGGCGAGGGTCCCGAGGAGGAGGGCGAGAGGGACGACCATCGTGACGAACCCGGCCCCCTCGTTGAGGAAGAACGGGAGGACGACCATCAAGCCGAGGACGACGAACAGGGCGGCGAGCTCGGCCTCGCCGAGCGCGATCAGGATGATCCCCTTTCCGAGCTCCTTTAACGGCGCGATGGCGAGCGTCCCGCCGACGGCGAACGTCAGGATGGCGAGGGCGACGCCCGTCATGGCGTCGGTCCCCTGCACGAAGTCGAGTGAGACGATCCCGGTGATCCCCGGGTTGAGGGCGAGCCCGGCGAGGATGTACCCGCTCACCCGCGGGAGGCCGACCTTGTTCACCAGCTCGCCGAGGAGGTAGCCGGCTCCGATGATCGTTCCGACGATTAGAAGAGTGTTCACATGCGTTTACCCCTGAGAAGATGCGGCCGGAGTGTACGCCCCCTCCTCCGGGCGATCAACCGGAAAGCCCAGCCTTGACCGCGGTCACGAGCCCGTCGACGTCGAGGCCGTAGTGGGAGAGGAGCTCCTCCGCCCTCCCCGACTGGCCGAAGCGGTCGTCGACTCCGACCCGCACGACCCGGCGGGGCGAGCGGGTC
>QMQL01000202.1 GCA_003650505.1 Candidatus Acetothermia bacterium
CCGATCAGGAGGCAGATCGAGTCGGGAGGGTGCCCGGGAGTGTGGATCACCCGGATGGAGAGCGAACCGAGCGGGTACTCGGCTCCGTCCTCGACGACCCTCCCGCTCCGGCGGTCCCTATCCCCGTAGAGGAGCGGGCGGATCCCGGTCACCCTCTCGAACTCTTCGTTCCCGTTCGTATGGTCGGCATGGTCGTGCGTGCAGAACGCGTGGACGATCCGGTATCCTCTTTGCGAGGCGAACCGCGCGATCGAGGCGGGATCGTACGACGGATCGATCACCGCCGCCTCCTTCGTCGTCGGATCGGCGGCGAGGTAGCCGAGGTTCCGATCCCCTCCGGTGCGGAACCGCTCGACGAATGTAGTGGACCGCTTGTCATTCATCTTTCTGACGGATTCTACGTTCCCGCGCCGGAGCGGGCAACCGTACCGGTGACGGCGGCGCGGCGATCGTCTATAATATGGAAAACGCATCCAAAAACCTGTAAAAGGAGGTTGTATGTGCGCTAAGCGTTGTATCGCTGCGTGGTTGGGAATCGGGGCCGTCCTATCCATGGCGATCTTCGCATATCCGGCGAGCATAGTGATCAACGAGATCGCCTGGAGCGGAACGGCGGCGAGCGCGGCCGACGAGTGGATCGAGCTTCATAACCCGACCGATCGGCCGGTCGACCTCACCGGCTGGACGCTTGTCTTCGGGGATACGGTGATCCATCTCGACCGGGTCGCCGACGCGACCCTCGAGGTCCGGAGGACGGCGATCGAGCCGGGCGGCTATTACCTCCTCGAGCGGACGGATGATAACGTCGTTTCGGACATCGAGGCGGATCTGATCTACAAGGGGGTCCTACCGAACGACGGAATCGACATCTCCCTGTTCGACGGTGAGGGGAGGCTCGTCGACTCCGTCATCTGCGGGGATGATGGGTGGCCGGCCGGGGCGGCCGGAGACGGTGATCCTCCCTACGGATCGATGGAGCGGGTCGATCCATCAGCCGAGGCTGTGGCCTGGAGGACGAACAACGGGCTCGTCCGCAACGGCCTCGATGCCGATGGGGAACCGATCAACGGGACTCCCGGCGTCGAGAACTCGGCGAAGATCGTCGCCGAGGCATCCCCACGAGTGGAGATAACATCCCCGACGACCGATCAGGCCCCGATCTCCGGGGTGTTCATCGTCGGCTGGAGCGCGACCGATCCGGACGGTCCTCCCGAGGGGTTGAGGATCGCGATCTACCTCTCCGCTGACGGCGGAGAGACATGGGACCTCCTGATCGACGGGCTCGCCAATTCGGGGAGCTACGCCTGGGATACGGCCAGTCACCTGAACGGCGATTCTTACCTGTTGAAGATCGTCGCCACCGATCCCGACGGGAACAGCGGAGAAGCGGAAAGCCCGCCGTTTGCGATCGAGAACTAGCCCCTCTTCGCGAGTGAGCGGATCCGCTCGATGTTGGCGGCCGCTGCGGCGAGCCCGGCCCGGATCGCCTCCTCGCTCCGGCCGAAGTCAAACATCTTGATCGAGCTGACCTCCGGTCGGATGACGAGGAGGCGGCCGTCGAGCCGCTCGGCCGCCCGCTCGAGCTGGAGCCGGCTTAAGTGGTGCGAGGTGACGCGCTGCGCCTGGAGGAGGGCATCGAGGCAGGTGGCTACCTCCCTGTCGAGCGGGGCGCCGGTATCGACCGCGATCACCGCATCGGCGCCGAGTTCGATGACCGCCTCGATCGGGATCTTCTCCACGATCCCCCCGTCGACCAGGTAGCGGCCGTTCGAGAGGACCGGTGAGAAGACCCCGGGCACGGCCGCGCTCGCAGTGAGAGCCTGGGAGAGCTTCCCTGTGCGGAGGACGACCCGCTCGCCGGTTCTGACGTCGGCCGAGACGGCGGCGAACGGGATCGCGGCATCGGCGAACGTCTTGTTCGCCGTCAGGAGGGAGAAGAGCTCGTTCAGCCGGGCGAGGTCGTGCGGGGTCGCCCCCTCCTCCTGCCACACCGAACCGCGTACGTACTCCATCATGCTCCGGCCGAGGATCCGCTGCAGCTCGCGGAGGGTGCTGTCGGTCACCTGGAGGAGCTGGTTCAGGTCGATCAGGTCAAGGAGGGTCCGGAGCTTCTCGAGGTCGGCACCGATCGCCCTCGCCGCGCCGATCACCGCCCCCATGCTCGTCCCGGCGATCGCGTCGATCTTGACGTTCGCTTCCTCGCGGGCGATCAGGACCCCGAGGTGGGCGAACCCCCTTGCCCCCCCTCCTCCGAGCGCTATCCCCAATCTTCTCTTCCGTCTCAAAAGAAAAGCCCCTTTCGCCCGATCATAGTCGGGCGAAAGGGGGGCTAGCAACCGATCTAGTAGGGCATCCCTCCCGGCATCCCCGTAGCGGCGGGATTCTCCTCCTTCTCCTTTATCTCGGCAACGAGCGCATCGGTCGTCAGGAGCATCCCCGCGATCGAGACGGCGTTCTGGAGGGCCGAGCGGGTGACCTTGGTCGGATCGATGATCCCGGCCTCGAACATGTCCCAATACTTCTCGGAGACGACGTCGAACC
>QMQL01000203.1 GCA_003650505.1 Candidatus Acetothermia bacterium
AAAGGGCAGATCCTTGCTAGCTTGTTCTTCGAGCCGAGCACGCGAACCCGACTCTCGTTCGAGACCGCGATGCTGCGTTTAGGCGGCGAAGTGGTTACAGTTGCTGATCCCAAGACCTCATCGACAGCTAAGGGGGAGTCGCTTCATGACACGATCAAGACCGTGGAAGGGTACGCCGATCTGATAGTGCTTCGGCACCCACAGATTGGGGCAGCTGAGGAAGCGGCAGCGGCCACAGATAAGCCGATCCTCAATGCAGGTGATGGAGCCGGGCAGCACCCGACTCAGTCGCTTCTCGACCTGTATACGATTGAGAAGGAAAAGGGAACGGCTGATGGATTGACCATTTCCCTGGCCGGAGATTTGAAGAACGGCCGCACGGTCCACTCGCTCGTCGATCTGCTCACCCTGTTTGACGTCAAGTTCTACTTCGTTGCTCCACCAGCGCTGCGTATGCCCGAGGAGATCGTGGCAAAATTGAAGACCAAGGGAATCAAGGTGACGGAGACGGAAAGCCTAGAGGAGGCACTGGCAGCAAGTGATGTGTTGTACATGACCCGCATTCAGCGGGAGAGGTTTGCTGATCCAGCGGAGTACGAACGCTTGAAGGGAGCGTACGTGCTGAACCGAGCTCTCTTGGAGAAGGCCAAGGAAGGGATCACGATCATGCATCCGTTGCCGCGGGTGAACGAGATCGCCACGGATGTGGACGAATACGCTGGGGCAGCCTACTTCCGTCAATCGGCAAACGGTGTCCCGGTGCGGATGGCCCTCCTCGCCCTGGTGACAGGGAAGGCATAGAGCCGAGTGGGGTGAACCTATCTACGAGATGGTAAACGGATGAACAACAGGTCGCGTGAACCAACCCCTTCCCTTGTCCGCTCGTTGGATAAGGCGCTACGGGTTCTCGAGCTGTTGGCCCAAGAGCGCAAGGACATCGACTTGGGGAGCCTGGCCAACCAAGCGGGGCTCCCCAAGAGCACCCTTGTCCGTCTTCTATCGACGCTGCGCGCACACGGCATTGTACAACAGGACCCAGGGACACGCCGCTATCGACTCGGTTGGGCCCTTGTCCGTTTGGGAAAGGCGGCGGAGCGCCAGTTTGCCCTTCCTCTAATCATCCATCCTTTTCTCGAACAGCTCTCCCGAGAGACGGGGGAAACGGCATCGCTTGCAGTGCGTATCGGTAAGCACGCGTTCTACATCGATCAAGCGTTGAGCCAGAACATCATTCGGGGAGCACCTCCGATCGGAACTGCTCTCGACCTTCACTGCACTGCGGTTGGGAAGATGCTCCTCAGCAGTCTAGAGGATAAGGAAGTGGAACAGCTCATCAGCGAGTGTAGTTTACCACAACGTACGGAAAAGACTATCACCAATACCTCTCGGTTACGCAAGGAGCTGACTATCACCCGTTCCCGTGGCTACGCCATCGACGATGAAGAGGCTGAGCGAGGTGGGCGGTGCATCGCTGCTCCAGTTAGAGACGGGGATGGAAGGGTCCTCGCCGCCATCTCCATCACCGCTCCGACGAGTCGTCTGACTATGGATCGGATACCCGAGTATGTGGAGATTGTCTGTTCCATCGCTGCGCAGGCTTCCCAGGCACTGTGCGGTGACCAGCCCGAAGATGAGTGACCAGGTCCGCTCGCTGGCCGGAAGCCTATCTCGATCCCGGCGGGGCTGATGAAGCGCTCAATTGGGAAGGGTGGCTGATGGGCTCAGTCAACCTCTTGGCCTGCCCCCTATGACAGTGGGCCACGTCCGGTCAAGTGGTGTATTGGTGATTGCGCCATCTTCGTGATCGATCAAACAGCGAGCTGTTCGACCAATACTCCCTCCTGTTCCTTCTCATTGATCCCGCCCTGTTGAGCCGTTTTCAGCACACCGACCGACATGTATCTACGGCTGATCATCCATTCGTCGTTGTACTCAGCGAGTACAGCTCCGATCAGGCGCACGATCGCCTCCCGATTGGGGAAGACCCCGACGACATCGCTCCGCCGTCTGATCTCCCGGTTCAACCTCTCCTGGGGGTTGTTCGACCAGATCTGCCGCCACAGTCCCTCGGGGAACACAGAGAACGCCAGGATCTCCTCTGCTGCCTCATCCAGCAGCGCAGCGGCTGCGGGAAACCGCCCCTCGAGCTCGGCAACGACACGCTGATGCTGCGCCCACACCTCTTTTCGCGTCGGTTGAGCGAAGATCGATCGGACCAGGGTGGCGACCAATCCCTGAGCGCTCTTAGGTACCCTGGTGAGCAGATTGCGCATGAAGTGGGTATGTCATCGCATCGAGCCAGACGAACATGTACGGCCCCCGGTCGAGCGGGCGGTTGCGGAACCCCTCCGCCAATCGATCGAGCTCCTTGGCCAGTGCCGACACCCGGCTCTTGGTCATCCCTTCCAGGCCTAGCGTACGCACCAGTCCATCGACGCGGCGTGTCGATACACCCTGTACGTAGCACTCGGTCACCACTTGGACCAATGCTCGTTCCGAACGGCGGCGTGGTTCCAGCAGCCATTCCGGGAAGTAGCTCCC
>QMQL01000204.1 GCA_003650505.1 Candidatus Acetothermia bacterium
GCGACAAGCCCTTCGGTTTCGCCTTCTTCGCCCAGCGACCGGCCGATATCCCGGCGCGGCGGCCGAAGACGTTGTAGTCGAGCTGCGAATTCCCCATCAGCCGATTCTTCCCGTGCACCCCGCCTTCGCACTCCCCACCGGCGAACAGGCCGGGGATCCGGGTCGCTCCGTCGGCGTCGATCTCCACCCCTCCGTTCTGGTAGTGGAGCGTCGGGTAGACGAGAACTGGGTCGACGGTGATGTCGATGTCGTGGCGGTGCCACATCGTCCACATCGCGGCGAGGGATTTCTTGATTGCCCCCTTCCCATGGATCGCCTCGATCATCGGTGTGTCAAGCCATACCCCCCGGATCCCGCTCGGGGTCTCGATCCCCTTGTTCTTCACCCAGCACTCCTCGATGATCGCCGCCGATTCGACGTCGCGCGGCTCGAGCGGGAAGACGAACGCTTCGCCATCCCTGTTCACCGGCATCGCCCCTTGGTTCCGGAGCTTCTCGGTCGCCAGCTGGCCGAGGATCGCCGCCGGGTAGGCGACCCCGGTCGGATGGTACTGGACCGAGTCCATGTCGATGATGTTCGCCCCGGCCCGGTAGGCCATCACCAGCCCGTCGGCGGTCGCGCCGTAGTGGTTCGTCGTCGGGAACCCCTGGATGTGGACCCTCCCGAACCCGCCGGTGGCGAGGACGGTCGCCTTGGCGCGGACGATCCGGTACTCATCGGTCTCGATGTTGTAGAGGACCGCGCCGGCGGCGTGCCCCCTCTCGTCGAGGAGGAGCTCGACCGCGGGGAAGAACTCGAGGACCGGGATCCCGCGGTTCCGCGCTTCGTCGCGGATCGCGTTGAACGTCTCCTTCCCGGTGTAGTCCTTCGCCGAGTGCATCCGCATCCGGGACGTACCTCCGCCGTGCGCCTCGACGTATCGTCCGTCGACCTTGTCGTACATCACCCCCATCTCCTCGTGCCAGCGGATGATCCACGGCCCATCGGTGACCAGGGCGCGGACGAGCTCCGGCTTGTTCGCGTAGTGCCCGCCGCCCATCACGTCGATGTAGTGGATCGCCGGGGAGTCGTTCGGCCGGTCGGCCGCCTGGATCCCGCCTTGGGCCATGATCGAGTTGCAGTCGCCGTGGCGGAGCTTGGTGACGATCAGGATCCGATCGACCGGGATCCCCTCTTCGTGGGCGAAGATCGCCGCGACCGTTCCCGCCCCCCCGCCGCCGATGACGAGGACGTCGACGTCGTAGTCGACCCTCGACAGGTCGATCCCTTTCGGATCGATCACCGGGTGGGCCTCGAGGAGGTCGGCGACCTCGTGCGGGACCGGCTCCCCGGCCGACGGGCCGACGGCGAGCTTCCTCTTCCCCTCTGGCTTGTAGTCCGGGTGGCTCCGCTTCAGGATCGCCTCGCGCTCCTCCGGTGTCATCGGCGGGGGAGGCCCCTCCTTCAGCCTCCTCGCCCGCGTCGCGTTCACCTTCTCGATCGATTCCCGCATGTAGGCGGGGTAACCGTTTATCAACCCCTTCTTACTCACTTATCTCACTCCCCGTCGTCTCCTCCCGCACCCGGGCGGCGTACGCCTCCTCGAGCTCCTCCCGGCTCATATTCATCAATCGATCCAGTTCCTCGTCAAAAACGCCATCCTCTATCTCCTTTAGGCGCTTCTCCAGGTGCTCGGGTACGGGGGAGAGGTAACGACCGTAGATCCGCCGCGCCATCTGCGCCATATGGTAATGCTTGATGTCGGCCGGGCAGCGCATGCTGCACAGCCCACACTGGATGCAGTCGAACGAGAGCTCGGCCGTCTTGGCGATGTCCCCACGGAGGGCGGCCTGGACGTAGTCCATCACCTCGATGTCCTGTGGGCAGGACTTCGTGCACGTGTTGCAGGAGACGCAGCGGGCGATCTCCGGGTAGTACTGGAGGAGGACGTTCTCCTTCGGTTTGATCTTCGCGATGTCGTAGCGCGCCCGCGGGGCCGGGGTGAACGGGAGCTGGACCAGGTACATCCCGTCCTCGACCGTCTCCTGGCAGGCGAGGGCGAACTGGAGCCGGTAATCCCCCTCCAGCCGGTACACGGTCGAGCAGGCCCCGCAGAACCCGGATCGGCAGCCGGCGCCGCGAACGAACCGGTAGCCGGCGTACTCCATCGCATCCATGATCGTCAGCCCGGCCGGGACCTGATAGGTCTTCCCCATGACGTGGATCCGGACCGTCTCTTTCCCCTTCTCGTCCGTCATCTCATCCCTCCCCTTTGACCGTCTGAAGGCGCTTCAGCCGCGTTTTGAGGGAGGATGGGATCCTCCCCGGATCGACGCCGAAGGCGAGCGCTATCAGCTGGGTGAAATAGATAATCGGTATCTCCCTGTAATCGGGGACGATCCGCGCCACCTCGCGCTGGAGGTCGTTCAGGTTGTAGTGGCAGAGCGGGCAGGCGGTGACGATTACGTCCGCCCCTCCCCGGGCGGCGGCGCTCAGGATCCGATGCGTCCGCTCGATCACGATGTCGCGATGGTCGACGACCTGGTACGCCCCGCAACAC
>QMQL01000205.1 GCA_003650505.1 Candidatus Acetothermia bacterium
CGAAGCGCTCGCCAGCGGAATGGCAAGGGTGGAAAAGCCATTCCGGCCGTTTCTTCAGGCATTCGACCTCGCGATACCGGCGGGGATGAGCCTCGAGGACTACATCCGCGCCGAGATAAGGGCGGCCCAAGAGATGGGCGCGGACGGGTACCTCTTCTGGAACCCCTCCTGCGAGTACTCTGCCCTCTACCGCGCCCTGGACTAGCGGGAAGCGGAGAACATCGGATACGATCCGGCACTGAAACCCGATCCGATGTTCACGATAAAGCACAGCGAAGGGAGTTCGCGCGCCCGGCTCGGCGAGCTTACGACCGCCCACGGAACGGTCGCCACCCCGGCGTTCGTTGCGGTGGCGACGCGGGCGAGCGTGAAGGGACTCGCCCCGGCCGATCTCGAGGAGATCGGGGTCCAGATCGTGATCGCCAATACCTACCATCTCCACCTCCGACCGGGGGAAGGTACGATCGCCGCCCTCGGCGGGCTCCACCGGTTCTCCGGCTGGGAACGACCGACGATGACCGACTCCGGCGGGTTTCAGGTGTTCAGCCTCGGCGCCGGAAAGGTGCACGGGGTGGGGAAGGTCGCCTCGATCTTCCCCGGGGAGGACACGCCGGCGAACCCGTCGAACTACAAGCAGGGCCGCTCCCTCGTGGAGTTGACCGAAGAGGGTGCCCACTTCCGCTCGATCATCGACGGGTCGGAGCGGTTCTTCTCACCGGAAGGGGTGATCGAGATCGAGCGGAAGCTGGGGGCGGACATCGCCCTCGTCCTCGACGAATGCACATCGCCGCTACATGACTACCGCTACACGAAGGCCGCGATGGAGCGCACCCACCGCTGGGCGGAGCGCTCCCTCTCCGCGTTCAAGGGGCTTCAGGGGGATCCGGGCCTCCCGAACCCGGACCAGCGCCTCTTCGGGATAGTGCAGGGGGGGGCGTACGAGGATCTCAGGGTCGAGAGCGCGAGGGTCATCGGGGAGATGGGGTTCGACGGACTCGCGATCGGAGGATCGCTCGGAAGGTCGAAAGCGGATATGCACCGGGTCCTCGACTGGACGATCCCTCTATTACCGGAGGGAAAGCCGCGCCACCTCCTCGGGATCGGGGAGATCGAGGACATCTTCGCCGCCGTCCGCCGCGGGATCGATACGTTCGACTGCGCCGCTCCGACACGGATCGCGCGTAACGGGACGGTATTCGTCAAGGGGGAGCGGCGCCACCGGATCAACCTGAGAAACGCGAAGTTCAGGACCGATCCCCGCCCGATCGATGAGACCTGCGACTGCTTCACCTGCCGGAACCATTCGCGCGCCTATCTCAGGCATCTCGCCCGCGCAGGGGAGCTATCATTCTATCGCCTCGCCACGATCCACAACCTGAGGTTCCTGACGCAGCTGATGGCCGAGATCCGCGCGGCGATCGCCGCCGATTCGCTCGATCAGCTCGAAGCTGCGTGGTCAAGAGGCCGCGGCCCGAGGCTTTGACCAGCGACCGGAAGAACCCAATCTTACGGTAGGATCCGGCGGAGCGAGCGGCTGAGCGCACTTACGTCGAGCGCGGAGAAGTCGACGGTCAGGGAGACACGATGCGTACCGCCGAGGGTATGGCTGACATAGGCGTAATCGATCATGATCCCCTGAACGGCGACACCGACACCGGCCGTCACCGAGATCCCCCCCTTCGAGATCAGCCCCAATCTGAGGGCGAGGGTGGAGACCGGCCAGTATTCCAGGCCGAAGTGGATCCCATGCCCACCGAGCGACATGTCTATGGCAGCGGAAACGAGGTTCGCGAACTGGCCTGACGCGCCGAGGGCGAGGTCCATCCCGAAATTCTCCCGTTCCGTCTCGTAGCTAAGCGCACCGAACAGGTTGATCGCGGTCAGGCCGAACGCGACATCGGAGATCGGAACCGGGCCGAGGGTAATATTCGGGATCCTCGTGCGCACACCGAGATCGACCGTGAACCCTGAGCCCCTCGTCCCACCGACATTGGACGACAGCCCTTTGATCCGCATCCCGACCGTTACATCGAACGGGAGGTCGGGAATGAACGGAAGATCGCTCGGGCTAATCCCCGCGCCGAGGATGAACCCGGTGTTCCGGTAGGAGAGGGTCTCCGTCGGAGTCCCTCCCGCATCGTATCCCTGGATCCCGCCGGCGTTGAAGAGTAGGGCGGCGACCCCGAAGTTACGGAGCGTAAGGGAGAACGCCGAATAGCTCGCAACCCCCATGTAGGAGGCGAAGAACGAGCTGAAGCTGATCCCGGGAACCTCGGTGAGGGAAGCCGGATTGTAGTAGATCGTCTCTGCACCGGCGGCGATCGAGATCCCTGCCCCGCCCGCTCCGAGCCGAGCGACACCCGGCTCGATGTCGAACACCGAGACCGCCGTCTGTCCTCCTGCGGCGAGGCTGAACCCCGCCGCAAGGAGAACCACCAACATCGTATAAAAACGTCGTTTCACGATCGTCCCCTCCCTCATCGCTTAATCAGAAGCTTGAAAATCGGCGAGTTGATCGTTTTGCCGTTGGCGTCC
>QMQL01000206.1 GCA_003650505.1 Candidatus Acetothermia bacterium
CGCATACCCCTCCCTATCATCGGGGATCCCGTAGTCAGGGATCGGAAAGGCCTCGCGCCGGCAAGGTAGAGAACCATCCGCGATCGCCGCCGCGTACAGCGGGGATTCTCTCGCGATCTCATCGTCCGGCGTGAGGGAAACGATCCTCCCGATTCCCGCTTTCCGCACTGCGACGGTGAATCGCTCCCAGTCCTCATTCCGGCCGGGCATCCCGTGGAGATAAAGCATGCCGGGAATATCGGCCGGCAGCTTAACCGATCTGAACATCTCCCCCTCCCTTCGGGATCCTAGTATATCGGCCTAGCCGGTTGTATCATCGCTTCCTGCTTCAAGCGAGGAAGGGATGAGAAGGATGCGGATCGGAGTCGGAGCGCGAGGAAAAGGACGCGGGGGGAGCCCAGCAGCCATCCGAACGGTAAGGAGCGGATAACCGGATGCCTGTGCCTCAGCACATTCAAACCATCTCCCCCCGGGTCCTGATCATCGACAACGCCGTCCGCCGGTTGATGTTCAAGCCGTCCATCCCTTGGAAGGAGCATCTTGATGGCGCCGAGACGACGGCCGTGAACATCCCCTCCGGCGCGGCGATCCCTCCTCCCTCCGAGTTCACCCACCTCATCCTGACCGGCTCGGAGGCATCGATCGTATCGCCCGAACCCTGGTTCGAGCGGGAAGCGCAGCTCATCTGGGCTGCAGCGGAGGCGGGGATCCGGATCATCGGCTCCTGCTTCGGGCATCAGATGCTCGTATATGCCCTGTCCGGATCCGAGTACGTCCGGCACGCCGATCCGCCCGAGGTCGGCTGGGCCGAGATCGAGATGGTCGAATCCGATCCCCTGTTCGACGGTCTGCCGAATCCATGGAGGACCTTCGTCTACCACTTCGACGCGGTCGTCGATCCGCCACCGCCGTGGCGGAAGCTCGGCCGGACCGAGCTGTGCAACACCCATGTCATTCGCTACGGGGATCTTCCGATCTGGGGGATCCAGGCCCATCCCGAGATCTCCGCCCGGGGAGCGAAGCGCTTCCTCTCCCTGACGCTCCTGTTCGGCCGTTGGCCGGCCCGCCGGATCATCCCCGCCCTTTGGAAGACCCCGACCCTCGACGACATCGTCGACCCCCTCCTCCAACGTTTCCTCGGAGATGGTGCCACCAACCGCCCCTGAGAGACTGCTCCAAGCTTCGAACCCAGAGGGGATAGTCGCTGGAGGAAGCCTCCTTGAGAACCGCCTTCAGTTGCCCGGGAAGGAAGAATCCGCTATCATAAAAAAGGCTGTTTTCCGTCATAGTTTGAAAATTCGGTCCAAAAGGAGAACTACATTGAAAAAGACTGGTATCTTTCTGATCCTGGCCGTCCTCGCCCTCGGCCTAGTCCTGGCCCTCGCCGGGTGCGGCTCCAAGGAGGCGCCAAGCCCGGAGGGATCGAACGCGGCATCCTCCTCAGTGGAGGGGCCGGCTTCCACCACCATGACCCCGACGGAGCCTGAAACCGCCGCTGTAACGAACGAGCCTGAACCACCGGTTGCCCAGCCCGAGGTGAGAACCCCACAGGAGCCGACCACCGAGATCGACCCTGGTGCCACGCTCTCCGTATCACTTCAAGCCCTCCGGTCGCTTTCCAGCTACCGGTACACAACGACCATGGTCTACGAAGGGACCGGGGATTCGCAGCCCGATTCGGGGACGATCACCGTCGTCGGCGAGTACTCCGCCCCCGACCGTCATCACCTGACCATCATTGACTCTTCGAAAGGGGAGCAAACCGAGTTCATCAAGATCGGCGACTCCCTCTGGATCTACACCGATGGCGAATGGACGGAGATCCCAGACGAGGCCGTCGACGCTATGTCTCAGAGCATCTTCACCTTCGCCCTCGACTTCGTCTGGGGGACGCTCGCCGAGGGGCTTAAGACCGATTCCAACTACGTCGGAAAGGAGACGGTGAACGGGATCAAGTCCCTCCATTATGCATCGACCGGCTCGGCGTGGGAGAAGGAAATCGAAGCCGGGTTCGGAAACGCCCACGGGGACATCTGGATCGCCGAGGACGGCTACCCGGTCAGGTTCCTGTTCACCGCCTCGGGGACGGACGAGGAGGGGAACACCGGCTCGGTTGAGTGGCGGACCGACGTTACCGACGTCAATTCCCAGGTGGTAATCGCCCCGCCGACAGGAGAGTGAGGCGAAGCCCGCCCGCCCGAGGACTACGCTGGTTGTCCGATTGGATAACACTCCGCCGACTAATCACATCGCCACGACATGCGGCTCGATCCTCTTCAGCTGACGCCCTTCCCGCTTTTCCGCGTTAGAGTCCATGGCTGATGAACGGTGGTAATGATGCGAACCCGCCTTGCTCCAAGCTTGGTAATGAAACCTCTATTATTCATGGATGCCTATGATCATTTTCTGAAAAGCGCCGTTCTTCGGCCGATCAGTTATGAGTACTTTGCCCCCAGTCAAAGGAGCGAAATCTATGACACCACTTGCTACCTCTCTCGCTATCCCATCTTGTCCCAGATACATAAC
>QMQL01000207.1 GCA_003650505.1 Candidatus Acetothermia bacterium
AGAACGACCGCAGCAAGAGCATTCTTCATCCCTAACTCCTCCTTTGGAGACGAACATAGCACGGAAGGTGGTCAAACACAACGACAAAAGGCCTTTCCCAGCCGTTCTAGATCGTTAGGTTAAATCCGATCTTCAGGACCAGCTCATCGCCATCCTTCGTCGGCTCATTTCGATCAACTGCATTCTTCCACTCCAGGGAGGCCGAAATCTCCATGCCATCGGCGATATCACCATACCACGAGAACTCAGCGTGGCGCGTTTCCTTGACCTGCTCCTCATCGGAAAGGGCTGCTATTGCCCACTTCGTCTGATGGCTGAATTTGAGCCGAAAGGTCCCTTCTGCGCCCTCCCACGCGGTGCTTAGGCTGATCGCCGTCTCCCGATAGGTGGGCTTTCCGGCCTCATTCGGATGAGCGGTCACCTCATCTGCAAACTCCGCTGAAACACTCGCCTCAGAAAACTCGGAATTGAACTGCAGGGCAATCTTCTGTACCGATTGATCCTTCTCGCTGGCGTGGGGATATTCTGTTGTCTGATGAAAGATCTTGAGCATGATATCGCCGCACGCAAGGGCGGTGTCAACCTCTCCTTCCCATTCCGCCAAAGAACGGTCCTTCACCAGGGCGTTCGGGTAGACCAGCTCTTCTCGCTTGAAGCGCCCCTCGATCGTGTATGTCGGCTTATCCATGGTATAGCTTACCTCGCGGGTAGACGTGTCATGATCGAGAAGGCTGTCTGCCGGGTAGCTCTTGCCTTCCCACTCAAGGTCGATTGTCAAGTCTCCGTCGTGAAATGGAAAGGCGATCGAGAATGGAATATCGATGTCGTAAGCTCGTTTGCGCGGGAGGATCGAGAGTGCTTCCTGCACCAGCAGCCGGGCATCGCCTGGTGCAATGCTGCGGTCCCACTCGGCATCGCGAACATCGTCGACGAAGACGAGCAGGTAATCGACGGCCCCTCTCCGGTCTCCGATCGCCAGAGCCCCCAGCGCTCCTTCCGGGCCAAGCTCCCCCAGAAGCTCATTCTCTAAGGTTGCGGGTAGAGACGCTCCCCTTACGTGATCCATGAGGGAAGCGATGTCCGCTACCACCTGGTAGACCCTCTCAGCTTCTATCTCATCATCGATATCGTTCGGGTAATATTCCCTGTCGAAGGAAATGGAAAGATTACCCTCCCACGAACCGCGTTCCCAGAAAAGGGCAATATCCAGATCGTGAGCGACCCTATCGTCATCATCCCTCAACCGATCGATGTAGTTGCGCCGCTCCTGCTGACAGTTCATGGCAATACCCCAATCCTGACCTGCATAGCCTACTCCAAACCCCAGCTCGCCCGTGTCCACATCCCTCCTCGGGGCACGGTAATCGGAAGTGACCCACCCCAGCGCACAATTGAGATCGACCTTGCCTATCGCGGTCGACAGATCAAGATCACACGCCTGCGTGGTCCCAGCCTCCCCCACCTTTCGCAGCAACAGGTCCGCCTTATACCTGATCCGGTCCGCTTCCTCCGCCTTGACCATCTCCCCTCGGTACTCGTCCACTAAGGACAGGAGCTCCTCAAGATCGCTGGTATAAGCGGCGCGCTCCCCGTCCGCCTGGTCGAGAACCGCTTTCCACAGGAGGGAGGATAACCTTCCTTTCACCTCGTCTCGCGCGTACAGCTCCACCTTGCTCGCGATGTAATGAAGGGAGTCGTAGCGCTCCTCGAGCGGTCGGGCAAGGATGAGAAGCCGCGCGGCGGCTGTCGGATCAAGGGTCGAGCCCTCCTTAATGAGGTCGATGAACCGATCATCGAGCGCGTCCTCGATGATTCCTAACTGCTCGCTTAGGAGATCGATCGGAATCGTATGACCGGCGGTTCTTATCGTGCGAAGAGCGGCCTGTATCTGATCGAGCCGGGTGTCAAGCTGTTCCCTAAGACCGCTCTCCGGAAGGCCGTTGACCTCCGCTCGAAGTTCCGTCAACGCCGCGAGCCTCCCGCCGGCTGAAGAGGCGGTCAATGTGCAACCGATATCGAGGTTCACACCTGAGCTGAAGAACGAGGATTCTACCTCCATCTCGCCTTCCATTCGCTCCTCCGCCGGCCCGATAAGGTCGGAGTTGATACTGATCTGGCCGCTCCGCTCAAGGGAGACTCCCTGCGCGGCGCAACCAGAACCGAATACGGTCATGACAACCACTAATGGAGTGATCCACTTCATTTGACATCTTATTGCGGATACTACACTGTTAGTATACTATTCTTGTTGGTAATCGACAAGCTTCCCTACCGAAATGTAAAAGGACCTGTCTGCCTGGAGGCGGTTCGCAGAAAGGAATACCCACCCTGCGGAGGGCTGAGCCCCTCTCCCCTTTTCGTGGACAGGATGTGCTATACTGAAGATAGGTTTCCGGAGGTGAGTTCCATGGTAAGGTGCGTTTCAGCTGTGATGGTGATCGGCTTATTTCTCGCGGTTCCAGCCTTTTCCACGGGGTTACCCCAGATCTTGCAACCGACCACAACGGCCTATACCCCTTCTGAGC
>QMQL01000208.1 GCA_003650505.1 Candidatus Acetothermia bacterium
AAGCTGCTGAACGACGAGATCAAGACGCGGCGGCGGAAGAACCTGATCCAGTCGCGCTCGTTCGCCGAGATGCTCGAACGGACGATCCACCGCTATAAGAACAGGGCGATCGAGACGGTGCAGGTGATCGAGGAGCTGATCGAGCTCGCCAAGGAGATGCGGGATGCTGACCGACGAGGCGAAAAGCTCGGACTCACCGAGGAGGAGCTCGCGTTCTACGATGCGCTGGAGACGAACGACAGCGCGGTGAAGGTGATGGGTGATGAGGTCTTGCGCAGACTCGCCCGCGAGCTTTCAGAGACCGTGCGCAACAACGCGACGATCGACTGGACGCTCAGGGAATCCGCCCGCGCCCGGTTGCGGGTGATGGTAAAGCGAACCCTCCGCAAGTACGGGTACCCACCGGACAAACAGGCCAGGGCGACCCAGACCGTGGTCCAGCAGGCGGAGCTGCTGGGAGGAGAATTAGTAGACTAGGGAAGGCAAGAGGGAAATAAGTAACGTTTGGCTTTGCCTCCTAACACTCTGTAGCGATAGCGCTCCGTTGTTTTGCTGCAGGCTTCAACCCCCAAGATCACTCCCGGTAAGCCTCCCGGCGGTGGGCGATCTTGACCACGGTGACGATGCGGGCGTCATCCTGGACTTCGTAGACGATGCGGTAGTCACCCTGACGGATCCGGTAACGCTCCCGATCGGTCAGCTTCTCGCACCCCTCAGGGCGGGGATCGTCGGCAAGCCCCTCGATCCGCTTCAGGATCCGCGCGGAGGTCCTTGGCGACGGATCTCGTAAACAGGGGGCTAAATCTTCCCATGCGCCTTCAGGTCTTCGAGCAACGCCGCGTATGTGATCGTCGGTTCGGCCGCCCGCTCCTCGAACGCTGCCAGGTCCTCCCGATCCTCCCGGAGCGCCTCCCGGACGGCCTCGTTGACGAGGGCCGAGATCGAGCGGCCGGTGCTCGCCGCCTTTATCCGCAGGACCCTGTGCAGGTCGGGCTCGAAGTAGATCGTCGCTCGCTTGTTCATCGGCTCACCCCGGACGACACTTTAGCGTCATAACGTCAAGATGGCATACAGCGATACGGTCCGGCCAGATTCGGGATCCCGGCCTTCCGGGGATCGGCCGCACTATCCCTTGATTTACTCAATGCATTGAGTTATTTTACTCAGTGCAATGAGTAAAATGACGGAGCCGGGGTATCGCCGGCCGATCGGTGAGCTGATCTTCCGCCGTCTCGTCGAGCCGCGGCGGTTCATCCAGGTGATCGCCGGGCCGCGGCAGGTCGGGAAGACGACGCTGATCGGACAGGTCCTCTCCTCGCTCGATCTGCCGCACCGCTACGTGAGCGCCGATGAGCCGACGCTGCGGGATCGCTTCTGGCTCGAGGGGCAATGGGAAGCTGCGCGGCTGCTGGCGGGGGACGGCGAGGCGGTCCTCGTGATCGACGAGGTTCAGAAGATCAGCGATTGGCCAGAGGCGGTCAAACGGCTGTGGGACGAGGATACGAACGCTGGCCGCCGGCTGAAGGTGGTCCTCCTCGGCTCGGCGCCGCTCCTCGTCCAACAGGGACTGACGGAGAGCCTCGCCGGCCGGTTCGAGATCGTTCATCTTCCCCATTGGAGCTACGCCGAGATGAAGGGGGCGTTCGGCTGGGACGTCGATCGGTACGTCTTCTACGGCGGCTATCCCGGGGCCGCTCCGTTGATCGGCGATCACTCCCGCTGGAGCCGGTATATCCTCGATTCACTTATCGAAACCACGATATCGCGCGATGTGCTTCTGCACTCCCGGATCACCAAGCCGGCCCTGCTTAGGCGGTTGTTCGAGCTCGCCTGTGCGTATTCCGGGCAGGTCCTCTCGTACACGAAGATGCTCGGCCAGCTTCATGATGCGGGGAACACCACCACCCTCGCCCACTACCTCGACCTATTGGCCGGGGTGGGGATGGTCGTCGGCCTGCAGAAATACGCCAAGGGGAGGGTCCGCCGACGGGGATCTAGCCCGAAGCTGCAGGTGATGAACACCGCGCTGATGAGCGCCACATCCGGGTTCACGTTCGAGGAGGCGCACGCCGACCGGGCCTTCTGGGGGAGGCTGGTCGAGTCGGCCGTGGGAGCGCACCTTGTCAACGTCCAGAGCGCAGGAGAGTTCCGGGTCTTCTATTGGCGGGCCGGCGATCGTGAGGTGGATTTCGTGGTGGAGACCGGACGATCGCTGATTGCGATCGAGATCAAGAGCGGCCGCCTGCGCGGCTCGCTCTCCGGGATGGCGGAGTTCGACCGGCTGTTTCACCCGGCGAGGAAGCTCCTCGTCGGCGGGGATGGGATATCGGTTGAGGGGTTCCTGACAAGGCCGGTCTCGGATTGGCTCACGGGATAATCACGACTGCCATCTTCGACGGGATGTCACAAGTCTGGGTGGTGATCGGCCGCTATGGCCCATCCTGTGGGGATGGGATATGATCGGCCGGCGGGAAGATGCGGAGGAGGTGGATTCGATGGAAGGGACAGCCTCGCAAGGCCAA
>QMQL01000209.1 GCA_003650505.1 Candidatus Acetothermia bacterium
GTCCCCGTTGTTCGTCACAACGTCGTAGATGTCGTTCCAGTTGATGTGGATCGTGGAGGCATCGACACCGGCTCCGACCGTTATCGGCCCGTTGATCGTGAACCCCTGCCTGAGCCGTCCGAGGAGGACGTCAGGGATATTGATCGAGATCGGGCCGTTCAGCGTCGTGTGTGCAGCCGAGCCCGGCTCGCTAACGATGTCGACCGGGTCGGTGATCGACTCGCTCGCATCGTATGTCCCGTGACGGACCTCGATCGTGTCGTGATCGGGGAGATCGGCGCTGTTCGAAGCGGCGATTGCCGCGTTCAGGTAGCCGCCGGCCGGCGCCGGGCCGATGTCATCGACGATGATCAGCATCGGGCCCGTGATCTGCACGCCCGGAAGCGTCGGATTTCCGTCAGGATCAATTCCTAACCATGGGCTGAAGATGACATGCGCGCTGACGCCGTCACCTGTGCCAGGACCTTCAATCGACGGCCCGTTTGAGGTTCCCCACCAATTAAGAGCGGCGTCAATGAGAATGGCAGTTGCATACGGCCCATCAACAAGAATTCCCATGCCGTTGCCCTCAAAGCTATTGTAATGGATCTGGTCGCCAATTTGCGTGATGGTTGGTTCCCACATCTGATACCGGATGGCATTCGAGTTGCCAATGAAGCTGTTGAAGTCGATGGTATTGGGCAAATGCGTAACGCCCGGTGGATTTGCATAGAACGCGAAATCCAGTGAGGCCCAATCCCCGGCTGTTCCTTGGAACGTGTTGTCGTAGAAGTGATGATCGCCACGAATTAACGAACCTCCGCTGCAACCTGAACCCACATATGCAGCTTCCGACCCGTTAACTGCGTCGTTTCCGAGATTGAAGATGTTATTGTACACGTCATATCCCTGCGAATTTGACATGCATAGACCTGTCCGGGACTCAATAATGTTGTCGTGAATCTTGACTGGAGCACCCATAACCGGATCTCGAGCAGCGTAGCTGTTACGACAGATCCACAGTGCCCCAAAGTCCCCGATGAATCGGTTGTTAGACACGTCGAGGTAAAGCGGAGCCTCCTCATATTTGCAGATCTTGACAGCGTAGCTAGATCCTCCATCCAAGGTAAAACCGCTCAAATTGATAACGGTAGCTGAGCCTGTGTACCGAGTGCCCTTATCAGTGGCATCGAGGACGGTACTTCCCTGCCAAGTTGTTACGTCTCGCCCGGCTCCTAGTATGCTTAGATTGCTTCCAGGGGCCATCCAAACCTGTTCATTGTAGCTTCCGGCTGCCACATTGACGGTGCCACTTGTAACCAGGTTCATGCCTTCCTGAATACGGCCGGTCGTTCCCACTTGTTGGCCCAAAGTGTGAACCGTGACCGAGGACAGGTCAGGCTGCCAGCCAGGAGTAGTGGGGTCTCCGTCAGCACCGCTGTTCAGCATAGGGGTAAAATCGACCTTCGCAGGATTAACAAGAGTAGCTACTACTGTCGGATCAGTAGTTCCCCGCCAGTTGCCGGAAGCATCGAGAAGACCGGAAGCATTATTATTGACGTCATATGGGGTGTTATTACAAATGCTATTGTAGTATATCTGGACACTGCTAGCATCAACCCGGCTTTCAATCCCAATACCCCCTACGTGAGGTTTTACATTCGGGTTCAACGTGTTATCGTGTATAACGTTATTGTAGATCTCGATATCCTTGATTCCGTATGCAAGGTAGATTGCCCCATTCTCGCTATGACAATTGTAGATGTTGTTCCCCTCGATTTTGACACCGCTCATATAGACAGATATCCCATCTTGCGTTATGTCATGGATGATGTTATCCTTTACTAGGACATCTGTTTTAGTAGCATCACTCCCGTCTTTGGCTCCGACTTTGATACCGTCGTTTCCGCCGGCGCCACTATCTCGCACAAGGTTACCGATGATCTGCATGTGTTCAGCATCATAGACATAAATTGCCGCATTCTCGCCATGAATGCTTGCCACCTCATTGTATCTGATAGAACCATAAGATGAGTCATCGGCGATATTTAAACCATCGCCTTTATCAGCAATGTCAAACACATAATTATACTCGAGCACAGCATTGGTCGCCTTCTTGAGTTGTACCCCTTCATCGCCACGCCCATCGTGAATCATGCAGTACTTGATAACAGTCCCGCTATGCGGGTTGCTCTGCCTGATCATGTCTTCAGTACCAGACTTAACTTCCAGGCCGTTGATGACAACGTTATCGGCATCAATAAGAATGATCTTGTCAAGACTATGGGCGTTACCATCGATCACCGCCTCGGATGGAGAACCCGGAACACGGGTGCTGCCGTAGGAAACCCGGGGGTCGACATCAGCTTGCGGGCCCTCGATGGCTAGATTGTTCACGTCAACCGTTATTGTTTCAGTCGGGGTGTAGATCCCTGCAGCCACATGGATAGTATCCCCAGGACTAGCGTTGTTAATTGCTTCTTCGATGCTCGTATAGGCACCGTTGGCACCTGTCGGATCAACATATAGATCGTTTGCCCA
>QMQL01000210.1 GCA_003650505.1 Candidatus Acetothermia bacterium
AGGAGGAGGCTGTCGCCCTCGACCTCCATCTTCAGCCCGGCGAGGATCGGCATGTTGCTCCGCGCCCCGAGGCCGTAGCTTGCCAGCCTGACCCCGAAGACCAGGTCCTCTTTCAAGCACACAAAGTCCATCGACTCCCTCCCTTGTCTCTCGTTGTCGGATAGCAGTCGATCATGATACTCGATCCCCCTTCACCGCGGCAAAGCTAGACCGAAAGGCGCCGGGCGATCTCCTCGCTCACCCGATCGAGCGGTAGAGTACCATCGATCACCTCTACGCTCGGGTCACCGGAAGCGAGCTCGAGGTAGCCGCTGCGGACCCGCTCGTAGAACTCGATCCCCTCCTGCTCGATCCGGTCGAGATCGGCCCCCCGGCGGGAGAGGACAATTTCCACAGGGACGTCGATCAGGAAGGTGATATCGGCCTTCCTCCCGCCGGTGGCCGCGTCGTTCAGCGTCCGGATTAGGTCGAGATCGATCCCCCTTCCGTAGCCCTGGTAGGCGAGGCTGGAGAGCCGGTACCGGCTGGTGACCACGGTCTCCCCCGCACCGAGGGCGGGGATGATCACCTTGTGGGTGTGTTCGGCCCTGCTGACCATGAACAGAAGGAGCTCGGAGAGAGGGAGGAGGCCGTCCTGATCGTGCGAGAGGAGGATCTCCCGGGCGCGCTCTCCGACCGGCGTCCCCCCCGGTTCGCGGCTCGTCACGACCGTGTACCCGGCGGCGCGGATCCGCGCCGCGATCCGGGGCGCCAGCGACGACTTCCCGGTGAAATCGAGCCCCTCAAGAGCGATCAGTTTGCCGGAAAGATCGATTTCGGCCACCTCCGAACAGCACGTAGACGATGATCAGCCCGGCTCCGATCGTAACACAAGCATCGGCGAGATTGAACACGGGGAACCCGCGGATCTCGAAGAAGTCGAGGACGTAGCCGGTTGACAGCCGATCGATCACGTTCCCCACCGCACCGGCGAACACGACGGCGATCCCGCTCCGGAGGAGGACGGGCAGATCACGGCGGATGAGGAGGACGACGGGCAGGATAGCGCTCACTCCCAATGAGACACCGAGGAACAATCCGCCGCTTCCGGGAAAGGCGCCGAACGCCCCGCCGGCGTTGTGGAGCCGGGTCAGCCTGATCGCGTCCCCGATCAACGGGTGCGTCTGACCCAGTTCCAAGTTACTGGCGGCCCACCACTTCGTCAGCCGGTCGAGGCCGATCAACACCGCGACGAAGAGGATCCAGGAGAGGCGTCTCATGGCGCGACAGCCTATCCGGATGGTCGGTCTCCGTCAAGTGAACCTCCGTTGCGACCGATCATCCGATCGGATACGGTATCCACGGTCGGGCGGACTGAAACCCGACCGGAAGAAGGGAATATGAAGCTCGTTCGATTCCGCTCCCCCGACGGCGAAGGTCCTCTATCGGGAGAGCTTCGGGGTGAGACGGTGATCGCTGCAGGCGCCGAATACCGGCTCGATCGGGTCGTCCTCCTTCCGCCCTGCGTTCCGAGCAAGATCGTATGCGTCGGGCGGAACTACGCCGCCCACGCCGAGGAGCTGGGGAACGAGGTCCCGGAGGAGCCGCTCTTCTTCTTCAAACCGCCCTCGGCCGTGATCGGACCGGAGGAGGAGATCGTCCTCCCCGACAGCCCGCAGGTCGACTACGAGGCCGAACTCGCCGTGGTGATCGGGAAGAGGTGCCGGAACGTCCCTGAAGGAAGGGCGCTCGATGTCGTCCTCGGGTACACGTGCCTGAACGACGTGACCGACCGGGCGGCACAGCGCTGGGAGCGAAACTGGGTCCGGGCGAAGGGGTTCGATACCTCCGCCCCGCTCGGCCCAACGATCCGAACACGCGACGAGGGTGACGGCCCGTTCCACGTCTCCCTACGTTTGAACGGGGTCCTCCGCCAGGACGGGTCGACGGGGTCGCTGATCTACCCGATCCCCAAGCTGATCGCCACGATCTCGTCGATAATGACCCTCGAACCGGGCGACGTGATAGCGACCGGAACCCCGGCGGGGGTCGGGCGACTCGCACCCGGAGATACCGTCGAGGTCACGATCGACGGTATCGGGACGCTCCGGAATCGCGTCCGATCGACTAAACGCTCGAGAGAGGAGCGGAGATGAAGATAACGTTCTGCGGTGCAGCGGGGACAGTGACCGGTTCCTGTCATCTGGTCGAGACGAACGGGCTTCGGATCCTCCTCGACTGCGGGCTGTTTCAAGGGGAGAAGGAGGTCGAGGTCCACAACCGGGATCCGTTCCCGTTCGATCCGAAGGAGATCGACTACCTCCTCCTCGCCCACGCCCATCTCGACCATTCCGGCCTGATCCCCCGGCTCGTCCGAGATGGGTTTGCAGGGGAGATCGTCTGCACCCCTCCTACCGCGGAGATCGCCAAGCTGATGCTCGCCGACTCGGCCCACCTCCAGGTGGAAGAGGCGGCGTACCGGGCGCGGAAGGCACGGCGACGGGGAGAGAGGGCGGAGGGGCCGCTCTACGAC
>QMQL01000211.1 GCA_003650505.1 Candidatus Acetothermia bacterium
CGCCGGCTACCTAGCGACGTCCCTCGTCCGGATCGGTCGGGGAAGCCGCGGTCCGGAGCCCCCCTACACCGGATACTTCTCCGAGCTGCTCGAGTCGATCAGGGAGGGGAAGGAGATCACGGCGACCCTCGACCTCGCCCGGTTCATAGAGGCGATGCGGAGCGGCCTGACCGGATTCGAGCTCGAACGGCTCCCGGGCGAGCGGGAGTACGCCTTCCTCGTCTCCAGGAAGAGGGAAGGCCTTCATGCGAAGCTCGAGGGATACCTGCGGGAGCTGAGGGTCGGCGGGAAGCTCGATGAGATGATCAGAAGGAACCTGAGATGACGAGACGGAAGGCCGCCTTCGCCATTACCTGCCTTTTACTCACCGCCGCGCTCTGTCTCCTCGTCGCCCGGTCGGTCCATCTGCCGGGCGGGTTAGGGGAACCGGAATACATCCGGGAGCTGGCGTCACGGACCGGTGCGCTGAACCTCGTCGCTTCGATCTACCTAGACGGACGCCTCTACGACACGATATTCGAGCTCATCGTCTTCTCCGTCGCGGTCCTCGGGGTCCGCTTCTACCTCTCCGAGCGGAGGCCCTCCCATCGTCCGGCGCCTATCCCCGAATCCCATGTGGTTCGGGCATCGGCCGAGGCCCTCTTCCCGTTCCTCCTCCTCCTCGGGATCTACCTGGCCGCCTACGGCCACCTCTCCCCCGGCGGCGGGTTCGCGGGCGGGACCGTCGCCGCTAGCGGCCTGATGCTATGCAGCATCGCCATCGGGGCCGATGCCGTCGCCAGGAGGATCCACCGGCCATCCCTTGAACGCCTCGAATGGGCCCTCCCGCTGACGATCATCTCCCTCGCAATCGTCCCCGTCCTCCTCGGCAGACCCCCGCTGGCGGCGCTATTCCCCCCGCGCGGGGGAGGCGGGATCTTCTCCAGCGGCTCGATCCTCCTCTACAACCTTCTGATCGGGATCAAGGTCTTCATCGGCTCGTGGGTCGTCGTTCACGGTTTCATCGAACATCGGGGGGAGATATGAGCTACTCTCCGAGCGGAATCGACGCCGCTATCGCCCTCCTTGGGATCGGGATCCTCGTCCTCGCCCTCCGGCGGGACCTGATCCTGAAGCTCCTCGGCCTCGGGTTGATCAATTCGAGCACGATCCTCTTCCTCGTGTCGATCAGGTTCACCCCGGATGCCGCGATCCCGATCCTCCCCGTGCGGGATGCGGGGATCGTCGCCGATCCCCTCCCTCAGGCGGTCGTCTTATCGGCGATCGTGATCAACTTCGCCATCCTCGCCCTCGCGCTCGTCTTCGTCATGATCCTGGTCGAACGCTACCACACGACGGATTCCGAGCGGATCGAGAGCGAAGTGGCGGCCGAACAGGGCGGTGAGGGATGATCCTTCCGCTCCTCCCCCTCTCCCACGCCTTCCTCGGGTTCCTCTCCATTGCATGGGGCCGCTCGGCCCGGGCGACGCTGATCTGCGCGTTCCTGTTCGATGCCGCTGCGATCGGCCTCTACTATGCCGGTTCCCGTTGGTTCGGACCGGTCTTCGTCGGCGGCTGGAAGGGGCCGGTCGGGATCGCCCTCGCCTTCGATCCCGTTTCGCTCGCGTTCCTCATCCTCGGCGTCCTGCTCGAACTCGCCGTCGCCGTCTACGTATGGAGGGAACAGCGCCGCCCCTACTTCTTCATGCTCCTTCACGCCCTGTTCGCCGCTGCCTATGCGCTGATCCTCGCTCAGGATCTGTTCAACATCTACGTGATACTCGAGCTCCTCACCCTGACGAGCTTCCTCCTCGTCGCCTACGACCGCCGCGCCCGCCAGGTGTGGGCGAGCCTCAAGTACCTCCTGTTGGCGTCGCTCGGGATGTCCCTCTTCCTGCTCGGAGCGGCGATCGCCTACGGGTACACGGGGAGCTTCAACCTCGCTGAGATCCGAACGGGTATCGCCGGTTCCCCGGATGGTCCCTGGATCGCGGCATGCGCCGCCCTGTTGGTCGCCGGGGTCGCGGTGAAAGCGGGGATCTTCTCGTTCTCCCTCTGGCTCCCTGCCGCCCATTCGACAGCGTCGACGGCGATCTCCGCCCTACTCTCCGGATTCGTGATCAATATGGGCGTGGTGGTCCTGATCCGGCTCGATTCCGTCTTCCGGCTCGACCTCCCCCTACTCGTCCTCGGGGCGGTCACAGGGATCGCCGGGGCCGCCTACGCCATAGCGAGCCTCGACGTCAATCGGCTCCTCGCCTTCTCCACCCTCTCCCAGATCGGCTACCTCCTCGTCGGCCTCTCCCTGAGCGGAGGGGCGGCCCTCACCGGCGTCCTCGCCTACGCCATCGCACACGGTTCTGTCAAGGGCCTCCTCTTCCTCGCCGCCGGTGAGTCCTCCCGCGCGGTCGGAAGCACGCTGATCCGGGATCTGATCGGCGGACGACGGCGGATCCCCACGGGGGTCCGTTTCGGATTGCTCGTCGGAATCCTCGGGATCATCGGGATCCCACCACTGGCGGTCTAC